>JBEIUO010000072.1:0-8064 GCA_040374335.1 Phycisphaeraceae bacterium | reverse complement strand
CGGGCGCAACGGCAATCGGTGCGCTTGTTTCGATGGGTTGCCAGGAACCACTGTTCACGCCGGATCAGCCCCGCAGCCAGTACGACCGCTTCGACACGGTCCGCGATCGTCGCGCCGATTCGTACGTGTTCGACGAGTTCGGCAACCGGCGGCCGAACATCCGAGGCCGCCTCGTGTCGGGCGAGTGACCCTACAGACGGTGCACGCCGCGCAAATTGCACGAAGTCGAACGTCCGTTGAACAAATCGTCGGGTTTGTGTCGATCACAAGCTCACGCGTTTGTATTGTCTCGCGGTGTTCCCCACCTACACTGAGCGGATCCCATGGCCAGGAAGTCTTCCAAGTCGTCTGCCAGTCGCAAGGGCAATGTCAGCCCGCGCACCAAGAAGGTGTGGGGTTCTCTGCTGGTCGCGATGACCGGTGTCGGGGGATTGTTGCTGGCCCTTAACGGCCGGCCCGCGCCGAGCGGCCAGGGCATCTCGTTGACCCCTCTCATGGCGGTCGATGGTCCCAGTACGCTCGAATCGATCTATCAGACGCAGGCCCCCGTCCAGGAAGGCCGCTGGCTCTCGGTCGTGATCCACGACTCGGGCCGCGCCGCCGGAAGCCCCGAATCGCTCGAGGCCGAAGCCCGCGCGATGAAGCTCAAAGGCCTCGGATATCACTTCGTGATCGGCAACGGCAACGGCATGGGCGACGGCGAGTTGCACGTCGGTGCACGCTGGCTCAAGCAGGTCCCCGGGGCCCACGCCGCCGGTTCCAAGGCCGACTGGTACAACCTGAACTCCATCGGCGTCTGCCTCATCGGCGACGGCGACCGTCAGTCGTTTACGGACGACCAGCTCGCCCGTCTCGGTCAGCTCGTGAACTCGCTCAGCCGCGAACTGGGGATCCCGACCGAGAAGATCGTCCTGCACCGCGAGATCGCCCGGACCACCAGCCCAGGCCGGTTGTTCCCCGAGAACGCCTTCCGCGAGTCGCTCTCCAACGCTCGCTGAAACAGGAACCCCGTTCCATTCGAAAGGACTATGGTCAGACCCTTCTCCCGACGGGTTGGGATTTTGTCCCGATTCTGCCCTCGGCGTTGAAGTTTGGCCTCTGGCGGGAGATACTCTCTTCCCGGCATCGATTCCGATGCTGGGACAGCAGCAGATTATCGGTCGTTCTTGACGGCCGGGGCCTGGGCCCGGTGCATTGATAGCGAAGGACAGTTCCGCCGGTCTGGGCTCCATGCCCCGTCGCGGCAAGTAAGGGCTTCGGCGAGGTCTATGGCGAACGTTGTCGCACATTTCAAGACCAACGACACGGTCGAGGGCTACAGGGTCCTCTCGGAGTTGGGGCAAGGCGCGGCATCGGTCGTCTACCTCGTTCAGGACCCCAAGAGCAAGCAAATCTGGGCCCTCAAGCACGTCCACCGCGAGACCGAAAAGGACGACCGCTTCCTGCAGCAGACGGTGGACGAGGCCGAGGTCGGGCAGAAGCTCGATCACCCCAACATCCGCAAGATCGTGCGGCTCATCAAGAAGACCAAGGCGTTCTTCACCCTCACCGACGTCTTCCTGGTGATGGAGTACCTCGACGGTCCGAGCATGGACCGCAAGCAGCCCCGCACCTTTGACGAGGCGCTCGAGATCTACCAGCAGACGGCCTGCGGCCTCCGCCACATGCACGACAAGGGGTTCGTCCACGCGGACATGAAGCCCAACAACATCGTGGTGATGCCCGGCCCGATCGCGAAGGTCATCGACCTCGGGCAGAGCTGCAAGAGCGGGACGATTAAGCCCCGCATCCAGGGCACGCCCGACTACATCGCCCCCGAGCAGGTTCACCGGCGTGAGATCACGCCCCGGACCGATGTGTACAACTTCGGTGCCGCGATGTACTTCACGTTCACAGGCAAGACGATCCCCACCGCGTTGGCAAAGGCGGATTCGCTCGTGAGCCGAATCGACGACTCGCTGATGGCGAAGCCCACGCCGGCCAACAAGATGAACCCGAAGATCCCCGAGCGGCTCAACGAGCTCATCATGCACTGCGTCGAGGTCGATCCTGACCACCGGCCGCAGTCGATGGAGATCGTGGCGAGCCGGTTGCAGTTGATCCTGGGCACGCTCCGCGCGAAGGTGGATCCCACCGCTGCCGCGGAGACCGCTCGGATCAACAGCGATTCGAACGGCGGGATGATCCATCGCGCCGGCCAGTCGGGGGCCGATATGAAGCTCCCGGAGCCGACGGTGCGTTCTGCATCGACGGACGACAACGACTGACGCAGGGAGCCTCGCCATGAACGCTCGGGAACAAGTACCCGGTCGCGGCGAGTTGCCTCAGCGGCTTGATGTCACGAATGTCGAGAGCGTGGAGGAGTGGCTTCTCGCGGGGGCGTGGGCGTGTCGGCACGCGCGGTGCCGGGTGGGCTCCACCGATGTGATCGGGCCGCCCGGGGTGCTGATCGCGACGGGCGATCTCCACGACAACCCGATGCACTTCGGGAAGCTGATGACCGCCGCGAAGCTCGATGATCCGATGACGGAGGACCATGAGTTCACGGGTGAAGAGATGCCGCCGCATCACCTGGTGCTTCACGAGCTGATCCATGGCGACCGGTTGATGCACGGGATGGACCTGAGCTACCGCACGCTGGTGCGGGTTGCGCAGCTGAAGGCGTTCCACCCCGAGCGTGTACACGTGCTTCTGGGCAACCACGAGTTGGCGCAGATCAAGGGCGCGGGGATTCTGAAGGACGGCGTGAAGGTCGTCGAAGCGTTTAACACCGGGGTGGAGTACGTCTTCGGCGCGGACGCTCCGCGGGTACACGCGGCGATCGCCGAGTTCGTTCGTGCGATGCCGCTGGGGCTGCGCTGCGAGACCCCGCGGGGGGACATTCTGGTCGCCCACAGCCTGCCGCCGGCGGCGATGATGGGACGGTTCGACACGTCGGTGCTCTCGCGCGACCTTACCGAGGACGACTACTCGCCGCGGACGGGGGCGGCGTACATCATGGTGTGGGGGCGCGGGTACGACGCAGAGTTGATGGAAGACCTGGTGGAGCGGTGGGGCGTGGCGATGTTCGTGCTCGGCCACGAGAAGGTGGAAGAGGGCGCGCGGTTTGTGGCGCCCAACGCGTTGGTGCTCAACAGCGACCACGCGGGCGGCGTGTACGTGCCGATGGATCTCTCGAGCCCGCCGCGTGCCGCGGAAGCGGTCGCGATGGCGGTGCGGCTGGCGGACTGAGGGTCGGGCGGTCAGCGTTTCCAGGGGCCGGTGATCGCGAAGGTCTGGCCCTCGCCCTGTCGGTTGACGAACAGGGTGGAGCCATCGGGCGAGAACGTCGCGCCGGCGAACTCGGATGCGCTGCCGGCGTTCTTGGCGAAGGGATACACCTCACCGGTCGGTGTGATGCCCAGCAGGTAGTTGATCTTGTCGTCGGCGGGCACGGCGTCTTCGCAGACGAACAGGTCGCCGAACGGCGAGACGGTGATGTTGTCGCAGTTGCCGATGATGGAGCTGTCGTCTGGTTCCACGAAGAGTTCGAGCATGCCGGGCTTCGCGCGTTCCTCGGGCGTGCCTTCCTTCGCGCTGGGCGTGTACTTCCAGATCTGGCCCATCTGATTCCGGCCGCCGGTAGTGCACGCGAAGTACGCGATTCCGTCGGCCCACCACATGCCCTCGCCCCGGCCGAAGACCGCGGCACCCTTGTCGTAGTTCGTGTACCGCGTGTCGTTGTTGGGCGCGAAGCGGTCCTCGACGTCGATCCACTCGACCGGCCTCGAACCGCCGACGCGGAGGAAGCGGGCTTCCCAGTTCCGGGTGTCGGCGCGGGGAGTGTCCTTGATCATCAGACACTGCAGCCGCCCGCCCTCGTGCAGCTTGCCGGGCACTGTCGGGATGTAGCGGTAGAGCAGGCCATCGCCCAGGTCCTCGGTCATGTAGACGATCCCGGTGCGCGGGTCGATGGCGACGGCCTCGTGCTGGAATCGCCCCATCGCCTCGATGGGGCGTGCGACCTGAAGCCCGGGTTCCGTCGTCGCTGCAACCTCGAAGACGTAGCCGTGGTCCTTGGCGTACCGCGCATCGGCGCGGCTCATGGTCTCTTCGCAGGTCAGCCACGTGCCCCAGGGAGTCATGCCGCCGGCGCAGTTGTACACGGTGCCCGCGAGGCTCAAGAAGTGACGGACGACCTTCTGAGTGCGGGTGTCGTACACCACGTTGGTGGTGCCCGCCAGAGCGGGGATCTTGCCCGCGCCGGCGTCGTACATGCGGCTCCTGATCTCATCGGTCAGGCGCTGGCCTCGGCCGCCGAATGCGCCGCGGGCCATGTCGGTCGTGTCGAGTTCGTGGTTGCGGACGAGCACGGTCAGTCCGTCGGGGCCCGGGAACGCGCCCATGCCGTCGTGCTTCGCGGGGACGTTCAGGCCGTCGTCCATCACCTCGCGGAAGCAACTGATCGCCTTGTACGAGAATCCCGAGGGAAGGTCCAGGTGGCCGGCGGGGTCGGGAACCAGCGGCCCGTACCCCGCCCCGGGGCGCAGGACCAAGGCGTCCGCGTACGCGAGCCCGGGGCGAAGAATCGCCTGAAGCCCGGCGAATCCGAGCGAAAACGCGACGCCTCGTTGCAGTACGTGCCGGCGAGATAGGGTCATGGGAGCTCCTGAGGCCAGATGCTAAGAAGGATTCGCCCGATCCGGCCCTCCGGACGGGCCTTCTTGCCGCAATCTTTGTGATCACCTAGCCTTCTGCAGCATGATCACCCCCTCCCCGACGACCAAGATCGACCCCGCCCTCGCCCGCGGCACCTTCGCGGGCACCACGCCCGCCACGGTGGCCAAGCCCGCGTGCATCAAGTTCGCGGTGCCGAACACCTCGTACGAGGTGTACCTCATCCCGCAGGGCGCGGTCACCAGCGAGATCGGCAAGCGGCTCGTCGGGGTGATTTCCGCCAAGGCCCGTCGCATCGACGTCGTCGACACCGGGGGCCAGTTCCTCGAGCCGGTCTTCGGCCGGCCGCGCCGCGTGCAGGGCACGGTGCTCCGTTCCGAGAACGGCGCGGTCGTGGTTGATGCCGGTGTGCCGATTCACCTGACGCTGACCGACTCCCGCCAGGCGGCCGATCAGTTCACGCCCGGTCAGCTTGTGTCGTGCGACGTCATGGACGGCGCGGCATTCACGCCCCGCTGACGGACCACTCCCATGAACGCGTTCGATCCCGAGACCTTCCGCGGCGGGCTGCTCCGCACGCTGCGGCTGGGGCGCGTCGAGCTTGCGCACAACCTCCTGCTCGCGCCGATCGCGGGGTACTGCGACCTCGCGTTCCGCACGGTGTGCCGGGAGTGGGGGGGCGTGGGTCTCGCGTGCACGGACCTGCTGAGCCCGCAGGGGTTGCTGCGCGGGACCGCGACGAGTCTTGATCTCGCGAAGACAAACGACTTCGACAAGCCGGTCGGTATGCAGTTGTACGGAAGCGACCCGGCGATCATGGCGGAGGGCGCACGCTGGGCTGTCGAGCACGGCGCAACGGTGGTTGACATCAACATGGGTTGCCCCGTCGACAAGGTGACGAAGAAGGACGGCGGGAGCAAGCTGCTGACGGACTTGTCGAGGGCGGTGGCGGTTGCCGCGGCGGTGGTGAAGGACCTCGAGAAGTGCCCGCTGAACGCGGAGGAGTGGGCGAAGCGAGCGGGGAGCGCGACGATCGCGGGGCCGGGGCCGGTGCCGCTGACGTGCAAGATGCGGCTGTGCTGGAGCACGTCGGACTACGAGGCGGGGCAGGCGTGCTCGCCGCATCTGGCGCGGATGCTTGCTGATGTCGGCGCGGTGGGGGTGACGGTGCACGGGCGGACGACGGAGATGAAGTTCAGCGGCGAGGTGCAGCGCGCGGGGATCGCGAGGGTTGTGGAGGAAGTGGGGGGGCGGATCCCGGTGATCGGGAACGGGGACGTGCGCAGCGGCGAGGAGGCGGCGCGCATGATCGCCGAGACGGGGTGCGACGGCGTGATGATCGGGCGCGGGGCGTTGACTGCGCCGTGGCTCTTCCGCGAGTGCGCCGCGTACCTGTCGCGGGGCGAGCGCATCGTGAAGCCCGAGCAGCACGAGCAGATCGCGACCATCCGGCGGTTCTTTGATCTCATGCGCGAGTACCGCGATGACCGGTACGCGTTGTTTCAGATCAACAGGCGCGTGAGTTGGTTCTCGCGGAATCTGCAGCGAGAGTTGCCGGGTGGCCGGCTCGAGGGGATCAAGCCGTTCAAGGAAGCGGTCCGCAACGCCAAGAGCGCGGAGCAGGTGTACGGCGCGCTGGAGGAGTTTCTCGCGGGAGGCCTGCGATCGGGCGTCGAGGTGCGTGAGGTCGAGGCCGAGTAAGCGTTACTTCACCTTGAGGTTGACCTGCATGGCGACCTCGGTCGACGCGCCCTTGGGCAGCATGAAGCTCATCCCCATCATCATCCCGTTCTGCATGCGCGTGCCCATGGGGACCTTTCCGGTTTCGATGATGGTCTTGTAGAGACCGAGGATCTTGAGCCAGCTGGTGCTGACGCTCTTGTAGGTGCGGGTTTCGCCCTCAAAGCGAGAGTGTGTGACGGTGACGGTGGTTACCCCGTTCTTCTCGGCGAGGTTCCACTCGACGAGCGTGGGGGCGTCTTTCTCCATCGAGAAACGGAACGTGTGGACGAGTCGCTTGGGCGGGTCGATCTCGAGGACCTCGCCGAGCACGAAGGTGTGCTTACCCGACTTGTCTCGGTAGCTCATCACGGTGCCGGGCTTGAGATCGCCGATGAGGTACGTGCCGAACATCGCGTGGTGCGGAGCGTCCTTACGGGTGATCTCGTCCCAGACGCGCTGGATGCCGGCTTTGATCTCGATGGAGAAGGCTTGCTCGATCATGACCGCTCGCTTTCTGCACCGAAGAGGCGCGAGACGCGCGGCGAGGCCGCACGCCCGGTTTGTGGAGTCTTCTGCCGCGAGGGCGTCGCGGGACCTTCGATGGTGTCCTTCATGGAGGTGAGCATGCCGGCCCAGGGCGCTGCGTACTTGCTGACCCAGCGTTCGTAGATCATCTGGATGGGGACAGGGTTGAGGATGTTCGTTCGGACGCGGCCCTTCTTGGAGGAGATCACGAGCTTGGCGCGGATGAGCACGCGGAGGTGCTGCATGACGGCGAAGCGGGTGAGGTCGGGGAAGAGCATGCCGAGTTCGCCGGTGGACTTGGGGCCTTCGAAGAGCGCGTCGAGCATGTCGCGACGGACGTCGCTGGCGAGTGCTTTCCAGGCGCGCTCGAGGCCTTCGTCCTTTCTTCGGGCTGGAGACATACGTGATAAAGGTATCACGTATGTGGAGGGTGTCAAGGGGGGAGGGCGGGATTTGGGATCAGGCACTAGGCATCAGGCATTGGGCGCTGGGCGGTCGGCGGGCTTTCGCGGCGCACGACCGCCCGGGGCTCCCACCCCGGGCTTGCGCATGTGGCACCGTTGGTGCCGCCAACTGGCGGTCGGTGGGTCTTTGCGGCGCCGAAGGCGACACCGACGCAAGCCCAGGCCGCGAGATGGGTGGCTGGGTGTGTGGGTCGACGGCTCGGTCGCAATGGGTATCGTGGTGATGTCGGGTTGCGTCGCGCCACGGCCGGTTGTAATCTGACAATAGTGGGGCCGAGGGGGTCCTACAGCATCGAGAGGGAGGGAGACGTGGCGCAGTCACTTGCGAGCTTGCATCTGCACATTGTTTTCAGCACCAAGCACCGCATCGAATGGATCGATGATGAGGTGCGACCGGAGTTGCACGCGTACATCGCGGGCACGCTCCGAAACATCAGGTGCCCGGCCGAGCGGATCAACTCGGTCGAGGATCACGTTCACATTCTGATGCAACTCCATCGGACCAAAGCGGTGGCAGACGTGCTCGAAGGCATCAAGTCCAGCTCGTCGAAATGGATCAAGACAATCCACGAGCGATTCGCCGATTTTCAATGGCAGGCGGGGTACGGTGCGTTTGCGGTGTCCAGTTCGAACGTCGGAGCGGTGCGCACGTACATCGATGTTCAGCGCGAACATCACCGTGCCCGTTCATTCCAGG
>JBEIUO010000828.1:0-1397 GCA_040374335.1 Phycisphaeraceae bacterium | reverse complement strand
GGGACGCGCCGAGTTCTTCGCCGCCGGCGCGTGGAACCCCGTCGCCATCGGCACAACCGTCTACGTTCCAAAGGGCACGTCCACACCTACAAGAACGTCGGCGACACGCCCCTCCGTATGCTCGTGCACACCTCTCCGGCAGGCTTTGAGACCTTCTACTCACGCTGCGCCGCCGAGTTCGCCAAGCCCTCCCCGCCCGACATGGCCCGCATCGTCCAGATCGCCGGCGAACACGGGATTCAGTTCGTTACCCCCTGACCGTTTCACCTCCCGCAAGTAAGACCATGCCTACCACCAACGAAATCCGCTCCCGCTTCCCCGCACTCGCCGCCCCCTGCGCCTTCCTCGACAACGCCGGCGGCACTCAGGTTCCTCGCGATCTGATCGACGCCGTTACCCACACCTACACCCGCGAGTTCGGTCAGCTCGGTGGCTTCTACCCCGCCTCCGAACTCGCCGCCGCCACCATCGCCCGCGCACACCACACCGTTGCCACATTCCTCAACGCGCACCACACCGGCCACGTCATGCTCGGCTCCTCCTCGACCTCTCTTATCCACCTCGTCGCCAACGCCCACGCCGACGCCCTCGCCGCCGGTGACCTCCCTCGCTCGCGCAACCGCATCATCGTCTCCACCATCGGCCACGAAGCCAACATCCACCCGTGGATGCGCCTCGCCTCCCGCGGCTTCGAGATCGTCCCTTGGCACCACACCGTCACGCGCGACGCTCGCGGCGGTGCGCAGGCCACACTCACCGTCGCAAGCCTCGCCCCGCTCCTCGACGACCGCACGCTCCTCGTCGTCTTCCCAGAAGTCTCCAACATCATCGGCGAGATCTACGACGCCCCCGCCATCACCCGCGCCGCCCACGCCGTCGGTGCCCGCACCGTCGTCGATGGTGTCGCCTGCGCCCCCCACCGCCTCCCGGATGTCGCCGCGCACGGGCACGACTGGTACGTCTACTCCACGTACAAAGTCTTCGGCCCTCACGCCGCCGCGATGTACGGCTCGTTCGAAGCCTTCGCCCCCCTCACCGGCCCCAATCACTTCTTTATCCCGCGCGACAAACTGCCCTACAAGTTCGAGCTCGGCGGCTTCTCGCACGAATCCGCCGCCGCAATCGCCGCGCTCCCGCACTACCTGCGGTTCCTCGCGGACGCGGGCCCCGAGGGCGACGAACGGGCCGTCATGAAGGTCGCCTACTCGCGGCTGGACAGCCTCGAACGCGATGCCGCCGCGCCGCTGCTGCATTACCTCGATTCGCACCCGGGTGTCACGCTCTTCGGCGGGTCCGAGATGAACGACGGTCGAGTTGCAACGATTAGTTTCCGGTCGCACACCCGATCTTCCCAGGAGATCGCCCGCGCGCTCACGTCCCAGGGGCTCGGCATCAAG
>JBEIUO010000133.1:0-6560 GCA_040374335.1 Phycisphaeraceae bacterium | reverse complement strand
AGGACGGAGCACACATGCAGGCAATGACGCAAATTCCCGACGCCTCACAAGGCCTCACCATCCTCCACGCGGTCGTCCTCGGCCTCGTCGAAGGCATCACCGAGTACCTCCCGGTCTCTTCCACCGGCCACCTCATCCTCGCCTCCTCCCTCATGGGTCTCAAGGAGCGAGTCCCCGAGCGTGCCCTCGAAGACTTCGAGATCGTCATCCAGGGCGGTGCCATCCTCGCCGTCGTCGGCCTCTACTGGCCTTCCATGGTCCGCATGCTCAAGGGGATCGTCGGCAAGGACAACGGCGGCTTCGCCCTCTTCATCAACCTCTGCATCGCCTTCTTCCCCTCCGCGCTCCTCGGCAAACTCTTCGAAGATCAGATCCACGAGTATCTCTTCCGCCCCATGTGGGTCGTCGCCGCGCTCCTCCTCGGCGGCTTCTTCATGATCGTCGTCGCCGCGTGGCAGAGCGGCAGGATCGCGCCGGTCCGCAGCTCCCTCAGCGACAAGACCGTCTTCGATGTCACCCCGCGCGAAGCGCTCTTCATAGGTCTCCTCCAATGCCTCGCCCTCTGGCCCGGCACCAGCCGCGCACTCATGACCATCACCGGCGGCCTCTTCTGCGGTCTCAAGCCCCGTCGCGCCGCGGAGTTCTCGTTCCTTCTCGGCCTCCCAACACTCACCGCCGCGACCCTCTACAAACTCCTCAAAAACCTCGCCCACTCCCACGAGACCGGCGAGCCCAATCTCTTCCAACAACTCGGCGTCGGATCCTGTTTGCTGGCGTGCGGTGTCGCCGCGATCTCCGCCGCCGTCGCCGTCCGGTGGTTGGTCGGGTTCGTCAGCCGAGGCGGGCTCGCGTGGCTTGGTTGGTATCGGGTCGGTGTCTGCGTCCTGCTCGTCATCCTATTAGAGAGAGGTGTCGTGCGCTTCGGACCCGATCGAACCCCTGACCTCAATCAGGAGTCGCGCGAAGTCCTTCCGCTCCACCAACCCTGACTCCCGCGCGGGTTCAGCCCCCAACACCGACAGCCGATACCACGCTCCCGAGCCCCCGAGTTTCGCACCATGCCATATCCGCCAAACAAAATCCGTGCAGTCCTCCTCGAGGGCCTTCATCCCGTGGCGACCCGCATGCTTGAGGCCGAGGGCTTCGAGGTCGTCAACCTCGCGAAGAGCCCGCCGGAATCAGAACTCCGCGCACTCCTCGACTCCGCGCACGTCATCGGCATCCGCTCCAAGACCGAACTCACCGCGCCCCTCCTCCAGAACGCCAAGAACCTCGCCGCGATCGGCTGCTTCTGCATCGGTACCAACCAGGTCGACATCGCCAAGGCCCGCCGCCTGGGCATGCCCGTCTTCAACTCCCCGTTCTCGAACACGCGCTCGGTCGCCGAACTCACCATCGCCGAGATCATCTGCCTCCACCGCCGCCTCACCGACAAGAACCGCCAGATGCACGAAGGAACGTGGGACAAATCCGCCGACGGCGCCCACGAGGTGCGCGGCGGCACCATCGGCATCGTCGGCTACGGCCACATCGGCTCGCAGGTCTCCGTACTCGCCGAAGCCATGGGCATGCGCGTCCTCTTCTACGACGTCCTCCCCAAGCTCGCGATCGGTAATGCCCGCCAGGTCCGCTCCCTCGGCGAACTCCTCGAATCCTCCGACGTCGTCACCCTCCACGTCCCCGCCACCGCGCAGACCGAAAACCTCATCGGCGCCCAGCAGATCGCCCGCATGCGCCCCGGCTCCGCGCTCATCAACAACGCCCGTGGCAGCGTCGTGGATCTCGACGCCCTCGCCGCGGCAATCCGCTCCGGCCATCTCAGCGGCGCAGCCCTCGACGTCTTCCCCACCGAACCCGCCGGCAAGGGCGAGCGATTCGAGTCAAAGGTTCAGGGCCTGCCCAACGTCATCCTCACCCCGCACGTGGGCGGCTCGACCGAAGAAGCGCAGCAGACCATCGCCGAGGACGTCTGCTCCAAGCTGATCAAGTTCCTCAAGATCGGTTCCACCACCGGCGCCGTCAACGTGCCCGAGGTCGAACTCCCCGAGCAGCAGGACGGCGGCCATCCCGAAGCCCCCGTCCGCTCCCACCGCGTGCTCCACTTCCACGACAACGTCCCCGGCGTGCTCAGCAAGATGCACGCGATGATCGCCGAGCTCGGCGCCAACATCTCCGCCGAGTACCTGCGAACCCGCGAAGACGTCGGCTACGTCGTCCTCGACGTCGATCCCACCGACGGGGTGCCCGTCCTCGAACGCCTCCGCGCGATCCCCGAGACCATCCGCGTACGTCTGGTGTGGTGACGATGATCAAGCTCACCGCCGATTCCCTCGCCGCACACGCCGATCACGAATGGCTGCTCACCAACGGCCTCGGTGGATTCGCCATGGGATCGGTCCGAGGAATCGCCGAGCGCCGCTACCACGCCTGGCTCGTCGCGGCACTCACCCCGCCCGTCGGCCGCTTCGCCACGCTCCAGTGCTGCGCTGAACGACTGATCATCGAGGACTACCTCGGCCATCGCCACTGGGATCTCTCCAGTCACGCCTTCGCCGGTGGCGTCGTCGCCCCCGACGGCGCAGCCCGGCTGGAGGCCTTCGAACACGGCGTCAGCACGATGTGGCGCTACCGCCTCGCGCCCGGCCTCTCCGTAACGCGCACGATCCACGTCTCCCGCCACAGCAACTCGATCGCCGTCGAGTACCGCGTACTCGGCCTCGCCCGCGACCAGAAGGCCACGCTCCAGATCACCCCGCTCGTCGCGATGCGAGACTTCCACGAACTGCTCACGCCCGATGCCCGCGAGCGCGGCCCGCACACCTCCGAACTCCCCGGGCCTGATGAGGTCTTCGTCCGCCGCTTCGGGGTCCGTCTGCACATGCGTGTCCCCGGCGCGAGCTTCCATCTCCACCCCGGCTGGTGGGAGCATTTCGAGTACGCCCGCGATGCCGCGAGAGGTCAGGATCACACCGAAGACCTCTACTGCCCCGGTCACTTCGAGGTCGCGCTCGATTCATCCGGCGCCGCGGAGCTGCGGGCAACCGTGGGGCACCAGATCGCCGCGATGGACGTGCCGCACGACCTCGCCACCGAGACCGCGCGCTTCGATGCGGTCGCGTCGGTCATCGAGACCGGTTGCCACGTCGCGCGCCGAGAGGCCCTCGCGCTCGCCGTCGCCGCCGACCGCTTCGTCGTCCGCCGCGCCGTGCCCGACGGTCGCACCTTCGCGTCGGTCATCGCGGGCTATCCGTGGTTCAGCGACTGGGGCCGCGACACCTGCATCTCGCTCCCGGGACTGCTGCTGGTCACAGGCCGGTTCGCCGAGGCCCTCGAGTCCCTCCGCGCGTTCGGCGACCTCCGCCGCGACGGCCTGATCCCCAACTGCTTCGACAACGGCAGCGGCGAGGCCGAATACAACACCGTCGACGCCCCGCTCTGGTACCTTCAGGCCTGCGCCGCGTACCTCGAAGCCTCGGGAGATGCCGCCGGATTCCGCGAGCACCTCCTCCCCGCCTGTCGCGACATCATCGCCGCCTACACCCGCGGCACAGTTCACGCGATCGGGGTCGACCCCGCGGACGGACTCGTGCGTGCGGGCGACGAGCACACGCAGCTCACGTGGATGGACGCCCGGCGCGACGGCGTGGTCTTCACGCCTCGGCACGGCAAGCCCGTCGAGATCAACGCCCTCTGGTGCTCGTCCCTGCGCCGCCTCGCCGCGGCGTGCGGCGGCCCCGATGCCCCCGCGTGGCTCGATGCCGCGGAACGGTGCGCCGCGTCGATGCTCCGCCTGATGTGGCGAGAGCGCGACGGCTGGATGTCCGATTGCCTGATCGCCAGCGGCAAGGTTTGGGTGCAATCGGACGAGTTCCGGCCCAACCAACTCTTCGCGGTGAGTCTGCCGCACGCACCGGTGGTGGGGGCGGCAGCCCGCCGACTGGTCGCGGCGGTCTCCGAGTCGTTGCTGACACCGGTCGGGATGCGGACACTCGCGCCCGGTTCGCCCACCTACGAGGCGCGGTTCGAGGGCAACCTCTTCGCCCGCGACCGCGCGTACCACAACGGAACCGTGTGGCCGTGGCTGATCGGCCCCTTCGGCGAGGCGGTGCTGCGTGCCGAGGGGATGAGTCCGGCATCCAAGGCGCGGGTGCGGGCGATGCTCGCACCGATGGTGGCGGAGCTCACCGCGGCACAGAGCGTGGCCTCCGGAACGCTGCTCTCGGTCCCGGAGGTCTACGACGCCGACGAGCCGCGACGCCCCGACGGGTGCCCGATGCAGGCGTGGAGCGTCGCGGAAGTGCTGCGGCTGCTCGCGCTCACGTCCCCGCGGGGGGCTTGAGCGCCGCGGGACCGAGGGTCTGGATGGTGATCCGACCAAGGCGCCGCCGCGCGAGGTAGGCGTTGACCTGATCCAGGGTGAGGCGGTCGATCTCCGAGGCAAGCTCTCCGAGCGACCGGGGACGACCGAGCCGGCGTTGATCGGCGGCCAGCGACATGGCGCGAGCAACGGTGGACTCGCCGCTGAAGATCAGCCCGCTCTTCATGCCAACGACCGCGCGGGAAAACTCCTCAGGGGTGATGGCCCCCGCGGGGGAGTTGATGCGTTCGAGCTCGGCGTGAAGGACATCGAGGGATTCCTGGGCCCGCTCGGGCGCGGTGCCGACGTACGCGGAGACCATCCCGTGGTCGCGGTCGCCGCCGTACCCCGCGCTGACGGAGTAGCAGAGGCCCCGCTTCTCGCGGACTTCGGTGAACAACCGGCCCGACATCCCCCCCGAGAGCACCATCATGACCACCTTCTCGAGCAGGCTGTCGGGATGCGGTTCGGGTGGCGCGTCGTGAAGGATGAGGACCTGAACCTGGTTCGATGGGTCCTCGATATGGCCGTATCCACGCGGCGCGGGGGGCCCGAAGGGGGTCTCGGGGGAGTTGCCGGCCCATCCGGAGAGCAGCGCATCGAGCCGATCGGCGAGCGCATCGGGGTCGATCGCGCCCGCGGCGGCGAGGATCGAGCCTTCCGGGCGTGCGTGGAGCGACCAGAGGGACGCGAGGTCGTCGCGCGTGATGGACGCGAGGCCAGATTCGGTTCCCAAACCCGATCGGCAGAGCGGATCGGGGTGGTGCAAGGCTCGCGCGGCGATCGATGCACGCTCCTGCGGGTCGTCCGCGACCGATGCGAGGGCCTGCAGCGCGAGGTCTCGACACGGATCAACAGAAGATTTTTCCATGAGGGGGGAGACGACCATGTCCGTGATCAACGGGAGGGCGTCGAGCAGGCGCTCGCCGAGCATCGTCGCGCCGATCCGGAACGTGTAGACGCGCGGCTCGGTGGCCCGAGTCACGCCCATGCGGTCGAGCGCGTCGGCGTGCTCGCGCGAGTTCAGCCGGCCTGCGCCGCGCATCACGATCTCCGCCCACATCGCGGCAAGGCCTTGTTTTGTAGAGGGATCGCGCGAGCAGCCGTTGGGCAACAGCCACGACACGCTCGCCGATCGAACGCCCGACATGCGTTCGACGATCAGGGGCATACCGCACTTCAGACGACGAGTGGTGATCACGCTCATGCGAGCAGTCTACCCGCGCCGATCGCGCGCGGGTTGACCCGTCATCGCGCTCTCCGACGCGCGCGAACGCGCCGATGGTCACCGCGCAGTAGTCAGCTTCTACACATTTTTGGAGAATGCTAAAGCACGAGCGACATGACTTCCGATAATGTACCTGTAACGGTTCGGCGTCCGAGCGCGGCAGTGGTGTCGAGGCTCGCAGCGGCGCCGGCGAATACAGGAGATTGTCCGATGGCTAAGAAGGCTAAGAAGAAGGCGAAGAAGAAGGCCGCCAAGAAGGCTGCCAAGAAGAAGTGAGTCTCTGACTCCTTCTCGGCCACTCTCGGTTTTCCGATGAGCGGCCAGACAAGCGAAACGACGCGGGGCTCAGTGAGCCCCGCTGTCGTTTTTGGCCCCCAGATACACTGTGCCCATGTCTACCGATGCCCAACGACGGATAGTCTGCTGCCGCGACGGTGTTCTCCGGGCCGATGAAGACTTCGCCCGCGTCAGGGTCGTCATCGACCCCGGCACCGGGTGGCCGGCGTGCCCGATGGCGACCGAAGTGCTCGACGCGGGGTCGTGGAGCCTGTACCTCCCCGAGGATGACCCCGAGTTCGTCCAGTTGACGGTCACCCCGCGCGAGGTTGACCCCCAGAACCATGATGCCGCGGACCGGTGGATGGCGTACTACGGACGGCCGAAGTTCGCCCGGTTCGCGGTGCTGGAGGTGAATACGTACAAGCGGCTCGGTGAGGCATACGACGGCGATGAAGTACGCCTCGTTCACCCGTTCCGGAAGGGGGAGGGTGCCATCTTGAAGGAGTTGGCGGCACGAACCGAGGACCTTCGACGGGCGTGCGAGGCCGTGACGAAGCTCGCGCACCCCGAGGTCCGCGCCGTGGGGGTGGATCCCTTCGGCATCGATGTGCGGGTTGGGTTGGGGGTCATGCGGTTGGAGTTCCCGAGCCCCGCGTTCGATGCGCAGCAGGCGCGGGCGCGAGTGGGGGGGGTGCT
>JBEIUO010000720.1:0-2116 GCA_040374335.1 Phycisphaeraceae bacterium | reverse complement strand
GAACGCTGATGCCTCGGGCGATCAACGACTGCGCCCGTTGCCACAAGGCATCCTCCGCGGAGTCGCTGGACAGCAGTACCCGCGAGCCGCTCGGGATCGACTCGGGTGAGCCGACGATGAAGCCCGCGACGGATTGCCACTGCGCGTGGTCATCAACGATCCCCGCAACTCGTGGCCGCAGCTCGGGCACCGCATCAAAGAGCCACGTCGTGTGCGAACCAGCGCCGTACAGCCACAACGGGTCATCGCCGAGCAGCGAGAGCACCCGCCTCGCGTGCGTGCGACGCGAGATCTCGGCGGCACGACGCGACGTAGGCGGCAGATGCCGCTGCGCCCACAGGTACGCGAGCAGACCCTCGCGAGACGGGCCTCGTGCCGTGAGGTGGTCCTCGAGCGCACGAACGCTCGACTGACCACTGCCGGCTGCGAACATGACATCTGCCAGCAGCGGCGCGAGCTCGGAGCGATCCCCTTGCGGAAGAGTTGCCCACGCCCTAAGCAAGATCGCCGCGGCGGCGTCGGCTTGGCCCCGCGAAGACGCGTACGTCTCGGTGGTGCGGAGGTGGTGCGTGTAGAGCGTTTGTGGCGCGGTGACGATACCACCGTGCTCGCGCAACCGCAGCCACAGATCAAGATCCTGCGCTCGCGCTAGTCGCGTGTCGTACCCGCCGCCCTCGAGAACCCGGCCCGCGCGCATCATCATCGAGCCGTGCGCGTACGGATTCCCGAGCATGAGCCGCCAGTACCCCGCGTCGGCCGTGCGGGGCGGACGGTTCGTCGCCATCAATCGTCCGGTCGGATCGCGAACCTCCCAGTCGCACGCCGCCCCGGCCGCGGTCGGATGTTCGGAGAGCAGATCGACCTGCGCCCGCAGCCGGTGCGGCGGGCATTCATCATCCGCATCCATCCTCGCGATCAGGCCTGACGCAGCGGCGTGAAGCCCGGTGTTCAGCGCGGCGGCGAGGTTCGGGTTGGCGAGGTGAAGCGTGCGGATCCGTGAGTCGCCCGCGGCCAGCGTCGCCGCGAGGTCGCGCGTCGGGGCCGAACTCCCGTTCAGGATGATGAGGAGCTCCAAGTCATCCAGCGTTTGGCTCGTGATGCACGTCGCGGCGCGCGCAAGGGTGTCGGGAGCATCCAGCACGGGAAGAAGTACGGTGACGAGCGGCACGCCGAGTTCATCGGCAGACAGCCGCCGGACCGAGTACCGAGCGAAGTCCGAACGATGCGGAAAATGAAGCCTCGGGCGGTCATCCTGTCGTGCCCGGGCGCGGGCGCATGCCGATAAACGAGGGTTCACCATGCCCGGCAACCATCGACAACTCGTGCTGCTGTTCACGCCGAGCGTGTCGCTCGTCCATTGGCAGGACTCGGGGATGCTCGGCCGAGAGTGGGCGATCTACGCCCGACTGCTCGAACGCCCGGATTACCGTCGCGTCATCGTCGTGAGCTACGGCGACGCATCGGATCGCGCGGTGCTCGACTCGGTGCTTCGACCGGACGACCACGCACGCGTCGGGCTCGTGTGCAACGAGCGCCGGCTGAGCCCCGAGGAGTTCTCGGCATCGATTCCCGAGCGTGTGGCGGCCGCGTGTGAGTCGGCACCGACAATCGTCAAGACCAACCAGATGGTGGCGAATGACCTCGCCGTCGACGTTGCCGCGGAACTCCGCCGCGCGGGGCTGCCGACCGCGCTCATCGCCAGGGGTGGCTATTGGTGGTCGCACTTTGTGTCGCACGCCAGCGGAGAGCACTCGGCGGCGGCACGCGATGCGATCGCGCGCGAGCAACGGCTCTGCCGCGCCGCACACGTGGTCGTCGGGACCACGCGCGAGATGATCGAGGGTCTGCGGGAAGCGCACGGTCTCGATCCCGCGGCGATGCGGCTGATCCCCAACTACGTGATCGTGGATTCCGCGACGTCGGCGGTGGCTCGCGAACCGGGCACGGTGCTCTACGCGGGTCAACTCGTCAAGCGGAAGCGCGTTGACGTGCTAATCAGGTGCGCGGCGATGCTCGCGAAGAGGTGCAGGCAGTTCCAGCGGCTCGATGTCGTCGGGGCAGGGCCCGAAGCCGCGGCGTTGCGGGCGCTCGCGACGGAACTCGCCGCGCCCGTGCG
>JBEIUO010000148.1:0-6351 GCA_040374335.1 Phycisphaeraceae bacterium | reverse complement strand
CGCGCCCTTGGCGTCGTTGGCGTACATCATGGTCGCCGTGATCATTTGACGCGAGGTGTTGAGCTCGCGGGTTTTCTTGGCGGCGGCGCGACAACGGGAGAGGGCGGGCAGGAGCATGGAGATCAGGACCGCAACAATGGCGATCACGATCAGGAGCTCTATGAGGGTGAAGGCCTTGGACCGGGTTCGTGTGCTTTTCATCGCTCACCTCGTGCATTGAAACCGATTGATCGATATTCGGACACGGAACTCATGATTTATACCCTGAAGATCTGGACTTTTCCAGCATTTGCGGTTGAAATAGTCATGTCCGTCGGAGAGGAGGGGTACATTTGGGGAAGAAAGGGCCTGTCATGCTGATTCGTCAAACTCTTGCGGTTACGGGACTTATCGCGGCGACCACGGGGACCTGTCTGGCACAGAACATTTCCCTGACTTACTCGAACCCCACGGTGGATCGGTGGATGTATCCGTTCAACTTTTCGAATGGTACGGAGGCGAACGCGACGGTATTCGCGGCATTGAACCAGGTGGGATTCGATGATCGCGACGCGCAGTTCTTGTTGGGCTGGACCACTTCAGGGGACATCACTCCTGGAAGGCCTGCGCGCGGGTACCGCGTGCGGTCGGCGGTGGTGAAAGTCTACGTGAGCACTGGGGATCGGTGGACGTACGACAACACGTACGACTCCGTTCGTTCGTCGTATGCGGTGAGCGATCCGGAATATGTGGCGGACAGCGATATTGGCTCGCCGGTTGAGATCTGGCCGGTGGGGTATCGCGGCGGGTTTTCCCTGATGAACTTCAACGAGGGGACGCAGTTTGCGAACGTGGCGCCGTTCCCGCCACAGGAGGGCGTGCGGAACGCGTATGCCGCGGCGGTGGATGTGACGGGGGCTGCGACGGACATTTCGCGGCAGGTGGAGTTCCGGTTTGACGCGACGCCGATGGCGGTGGGCCAGGTGCCGGGCGCGACGTTGGGCACGCTTGTGCCGGCGGGCGCGGAGATGGTGTTCACGTTCGACGTGAGCGGGATCGCGACGCAGGCGTACTTCGGGCGGTCGCTGAGCGCGGGGCGGCTGCAGTTGATGGTGTCGTCGTTGTCGCCTGCGGCGGGCGGGCCTGGGGGCGGCACGGGCGACCCGACGTATCCGGGGTTCTTCACGAAGGAGAACGCGTTGTCACCGGTGCTGGATGCGGAGCCGCGGCTGGAGTTGGTGGTGGACCTTGTGGATCCGGGGGATTACAACGCGGACGGGGGCGTTGACGGGGATGACATCATCTCGTTCTTCGCGGACTGGGACTCGTCGAACGCGAACGCGGACTTCAACCTGGACGGCGGGGTTGACGGGGACGACGTGATCGAGTTCTTTGCGGAGTGGGACAACGGGTGAGATGGGGGCGGTGATCTACTAGCCGCCGATGCGCACTGCTCAGCCTTCTATCGAGAGGCGGCGGGTGCGCTGGGACTGAGATTGCGTGCGAGGGCGGATGATCTGTTGGGCGGACGGCGTGACGTGCGGTTACGCCGCCGGTTGTTATTGACCGATTCTCACGGTGCCGCTGCCGGGCTGGGCTTCGAGGCGGAGGGGGCGGTTGAGGATCCGGAGTGTGCGGTCGGCGTCGTAGAGTCCACCGAAGAACACGACGCGGCCGCCGGCATCGGTGGCCCAGACGCCTTCACGGAACGTGTTGTACGGGCTGGCAAGCGCGCCGGTCTCGGCACCGACGAAAGAGTCGTCGACAAAGGTGACGGAGGGGTTGGTGCCGAGGCAGCCGCGGGAGTTGCGGTGGTCGACGATTTGGTCGATGGAGGGCTGGCCGAACTCGGTGAGGCTGCCGGCGCAGGTGCCGACGCAGGGGCACATGATGCCGCAGGTCGGCGCGGACGAGGTGGGGCACTGGTCGTTGACGATTTCGGCGCAGTGCCTCGCGTCCCAGTTGTGGCCGATCTCGTGCGCGGTGAGGCTGACGCGCCGAAGCACGTTGGCGCTGAATCGCGATTGAGAGAATCCGTAGCCGCCCTCGTGGATGATGCCGTCGCGGTTGCAGATCTCGCCGATGTAGGCGCGACCGATCACGTTGCTATCGATGTCCTTACCGGTCATCAGGTGGGCCACGTCGCGTTCGCCGGGCTGACTGTTCTACCAGTGGGAGCGGAACTGATCCAGCAGCGTGTTCGAGTCCGTGCTTGAGTACGGGTCGGGCTCTGCCGAGCGGACCAGGATGCGGTTCACGATGTAGCTGATGCCGGTCTGAGAGCGGTAGATCTCGTCGACCTCGACCATCACGCGTTCGATGTCGTCGACGGTGTCGGCGATCGAGGAGTTGTTGAGCTGGAAGAACTCGAAATCCGCATCGAACGCGATCTCGCAGACGTTCCCGAGGCCGAGCGGCAGCGGGTCGGTCGGCGCGGGCGTGGGGTTCCAGTCGGGCGGGGGCGTCGGTCCGGGGGTTGATGGACCACCGGGTGCCGGGTGCTCGCCATGGGGCGCGGGTGCCTGCCGTGCGATCGGGCCCGCGGGGTGCGGCGCGTCGGGGACGCCGCAGATATGCCCGGTTGATAGCACATCCGCGGCGGAGTAGCAGACGTGGGCACCCGCGGGAGCGTCGGGCGTGACGGTCGACAACGGCTGGATGGCCCATGTGCCGAAGTTGGCGGTCTTGATGCGGCCGGAGAACTGACCGTTGTTGAGCGAGCCGACCACGACCGTTGAGTCCCAGCCCAACACGGTGCCGCGGACGGTGTGGGAGGGCGGGAGCACGGCGAGCTTCTGCATGGCGCCGCTCGGGTGAGTGGCCCAGACTTCGAAGTTCGCAGAGCGGAGGGAGTGGGGTTCGAGGTAGAGCGAGATGACCTGGCCGTTGATCTGGGTTTGCACGATCGCGTAACCGGGCGTGACCTCGACCACCGTGACGCCGACGACTTGGCTGGCCCGGACGTCGAGGGACTGGTTGCGCTGGGCTTCGGCGGACGGGGACTCGGGCGGGGCGGCGAGCGTGGTGCCAGCGCAGGAGAGGAGAGACAGCAAGAGAGCGAGTTTCATGGGTTGTCTTTTCATGTTTACAAGGGAGGGAGCCGCGTCACTGGCCGATGCGTGCGGTCTGGCCGCGGGGCGTTCGAAGGGTGACGGGGCGGTTGATGGTGATGCGTTCGGGGTAGGCGGCGCCATTGATCAGGACGATGTCGCCCGGGTGTGCGGCACCGACTCCTTCGGCGACGAGCCCGTACGGATTGAAGCTCCGGCCGTTGCGACCGATTGTGGTTGCACCCAGCCTCACGAAGAGCACACGACCGTCACAGACCGATGCGCGGTTGGTGCTGGCGATGGTCGGGGCAGCGATCTTTGAACGCCACCAGAATGGCCTGTGCTCGTGGCCCAAAGCGAACAGTGCACTCCCGGTTGTGGTGCTTTGTCTTATGGTGTAGTGGTCGATACTGCCAGATATCCCCACTCGTGTCGATTTCAGACCACCGAAGGCCGCGAAGTTCGCCCGGTCGCGCTCCCGTGAGCATTTGGAGTTGAACCATTGCGAGCACGTCATGCGGGAGGTAGGGCAGCGTCTTTTCGACGAGTTCAGGAGCGACGGGCATGACTCGCTTCCGTTCATGCCCTCCCTCACCCTTACGAAGTGCGCGGACACCGCGCAGCCGAAGATGAACCGTTGGCTCCACAAGTTCCTCTCCGACGCCCCAACTGAACATCGTTCGGATTCGCCGCGTTGCTTCGTTGATCCCGTTGCGGCTCCAGCCAAGCCGGACCATCTCACCGCGAAGAGCCTTCAACTGGGTTGGGCCAAACTGTTCGACCAACGTGTCGCCGTAAAGCCTTCTCAGCACCTTCAAGGGCCGCTTGATTGGGTCGAGTGAGTCCGGCTGGAGGGAACGCTTCGCAGCGACCCAGTAGCGAGCCATCAGTTCCTTGATGCTCAGTTCCTTGCGTTGAGACTCTCGCAGAGGCAGCGAGCCGTCGTTGGCAAGGAACTCGGCCACCATCCGCTTGTAGCGGCGATTGCCTTCCACATCGCCTTCCGGGCCGAAGTAGAAGTCTCGCCCATTGAACCGAGCGCGGCGAAGACCGCTCCCCTTGTGGGGGCGAAGTTTGGGGAGTTTGGGGAGGGCTGGGCCTGCGGTAGCACGTCGGGGCATGGCGTGGTCTCCGGGGACCGAAAAGTGGTATCTACCACCTTTCGGAGATTCCTGAGCCACTCTGCCCGACACAGGCAGGTACGCGGAAGTGCCCGCGTTCAGCGTGTTTTCGTCAATGGGCGCAACAGGGCTCGAACCTGTGACCTCGGCTATGTGACAGCCGCGCTCTAGCCAACTGAGCTACGCGCCCGAATGTGGCCCGGCGGGCCTTGCGGTCGGCCGGGTAGGGTGGAAGTGTATCCCGGACTGGGCATGCGGGCTAGTGGGTGGGCTGGGCGGCATGCCGGGGACTTTGGGAAGGGGACGCAACACAAGTCGAACCGGGTCTTTGCGCAATCCTGACACATGCCGATGAGGCAGCTCGTACGTTTGTTCCCGAGAGAACCGGGGCCCCGTTTGTACGGCTGGCCCCTCAAGACCCCGCCGCGAATCGCGGCATTGATCCTAGGAGAGATTGGCATGCGCACTGTTTCCGCCCTTGTGGCCATTTGCGGCCTCGCCGCGGTCGCGACCGCTGACGTCCGTTTCAGCGAGATCTTTACGAACTCCCCCGGCAATGACAACGGCCAGGAGTTCCTTGAGTTGTCTGGTACGGCCGGGCACAGCCTTTCGGGCCTCACGATTCTGGTTCTTGAGGGCGACGGCACCGCCAGCGGCACCATCGACGCGGTGCTGAGCCTCAGCTCCTTCAGCCTCGGCTCGAACGGCCTCTTCCTGTGGCGCGACGGAGCGGGCGTGATCGATACGTCGATCGCGGCTGGGATCCAGGGGCCGGACGCGGGTACCACCCTGAACGTCGCCGACTTCGCCCCGGACATCGAGAACGGCTCGAACACCTACCTCCTCGTTTCCGGATTCAGCGGCGCGATCACGAACGACCTCGACACCAACAACGACGGCGTGCTCGACCTCACCCCGTGGGCCTCGGTTGTTGACGGCATCGGTTTCCTCGAGAACGACACCGACAACCGCGCGTACGCCGCCCAGCTCGGCTTCACCGACTTCGGCCCCAACGCTGGCTTCAACGCCGACATCCTGATCCGCGGCGCTGACAGCGTGTGGTACGGCGCGGACGTACTGGGCACGAACCCGGGCGGCGCGTACACGCTCGATCCGGCTCGCAACACCACCGGTCTCGCGAACGCGGCGGATTTCTGCGCGACGCCTGGCGCGGCGAACCTCGTCCCCACCCCGGGCGCGCTCGCCCTCGTGGGCCTGGGCGGTCTGGTCGTCGGCCGTCGTCGCCGCTAAGTCCGCGATTCACAGATCCAGTTCCGAACGCACCCGGGCAGAGTTGCCCGGGTTGTTTTTTGGTACATTCGATCCATGCCTTCCGAACGGCGATACGGCCTTGATTTTCTGCGTGCGGCGATGATGTTCCTGGGGGTCGTGCTCCACGCGGGTGTGAGCTTCGTCCCGGGTGAGTCGGATCCTTCGTGGCCCTACCGAGATCCAGAACGCAGCACGCTCCTCGGCGTCGCCGTGTTACTCATTCACATGTTCCGCATGCCCGCGTTTTTCGTGTTGGCGGGGTGCTTCGTCGCTAGGAGCATCGACGGCCGCGGCGTGTGGCAGGTGTTTCAAGATCGGAGCACTCGGGTGCTTCAGCCGCTGGTCGTCGGCTGGTTGGTGCTGTTTCCGATTGTGAAAGGCACGTTCGTCTACGCGATGGCGAGGGCCGGGGGCCAAGCATCGGGAGCAGCTTTGGACGAGGTGGTCCGTGGCTTGACGGCTCCATGGGGGCCTCCGCACCCGATGCACCTGTGGTTTCTGTGGTATCTGTGGCTGTTCATCCTGACCTATGCGGCGCTTCGTTCCGCCTGGGAGAGACTGATCCCCGCGGACGCCCGTGCTCGTTGGGACAGGTGGGTGAACGGTGCACTCGCGAGCGAACGTCCGTTTCTGCCGAGTCCCGTGCTCGTGGCGGTGACCTTTGTCACGCTCCTCCCGATGAGCATGCCCGGGATCGATACCCCCGGCTCGTTCGTGCCCCAGCCGCACATCTTTGGGTGCTACTACTTCTACTTCTGGGTGGGGGCGAGGTTGTTCGGTGCGCATGCCTCCACACCTGATCTTCTCGCCCACCCCGAGCGCCGGTTGATCCGCGCCTGCCTCGCAGTCGCTCTGTACATGATCGCGACCGTCGTCTGGTTCGAGAGCCTTACAAAAACCGGGACCGGGCTCCGATGGGCCGTGATCCT
>JBEIUO010000579.1:0-2736 GCA_040374335.1 Phycisphaeraceae bacterium | reverse complement strand
CGCCCGTCTTGGGGTTGATGACCGCCGAGACACACACGCGACCGACGATCTGGTCGCGGAGGGGAACGTCGACCTGCTCGCCCTTGTAGATCGCCCGCTTCACGATGCCGCGCTTGCTGCCGCAGTCGTGCTCGCCGATGATCACCGACTGCGCGATGTCGCACAGCTTGCGGGTGAGGTAGCCCGAGTCCGCCGTCTTGAGGGCGGTGTCGGCCAGACCCTTACGCGCACCGTGGGTCGAGGAGAAGTACTCGAGGATGTTCAGACCCTCGCGGAAGTTCGCGCGGATGGGGGTCTCGATGATCTCGCCGCTGGGCTTGGCCATCAGACCACGCATACCGGCCAGCTGCTGCATCTGCGTGATGTTGCCGCGGGCACCGGAGTCGATCATGAGGTACACGGGGTTCAGGTACCACTTGCCCGTCTTCGCATCGGCGGGGAGCTCGCGACCGTCCTCTTCACGACGGTCCTGCTTGAGGGCCGTGACGAGCTTCTTCTGCACTTCTTCGCGGCAGTGGGACCAGATGTCCAGGAGCTGGTTGTAGCGTTCGCGGGCGGTGATGATGCCGCGGTCGTAGTTCTTCTCGATGCGGTCGACCTTCTTCTGGGCCTCGTCGAGCAGGGCCTGCTTCTCCATGGGGATGCGCAGGTCGGTGATCGCGAACGAGAGACCGGCGAGGGTGGACTGCTTGAAGCCCATTTCCTTCAGACGGTCGAGGAGGTCGATGGTGGAGGGACGGCCGCACATGGAGTAGCAGTCGTCGATGACGCGGGCGCAACCCTTCTTGCCCAGGGCGCAGTTGTAGAACGGCATGCCCGGGGTGAGGACATCGGCGAAGAGGCAGCGGCCAGCGGTCGTCATGACGCGCTTGTTGGACGGCATCGGCTTGACGGCGCCGCCCTGGCTGTCGACCACGTTCTCGAACCCGTCGATGCGGACGAGGATGCGGTCGTGGGGGTGGACCTTCTTCTGCTCCATCGCCAGGATCGCCTCGCGACGGTCCTTGAACTTCGGGAGCTGGTCGTGGGTCTTCTCTTCGGGGTCCATGTACGTGATGAAGTACACGCCCATGACGATGTCCTGCGACGCCGAGATGATCGGCTTGCCGTTCGCGGGGGAGAAGATGTTGTGCGTGCTGAGCATCAGCACGTGTGCCTCGGCCTGGGCCTCCACGCTCAGCGGGAGGTGCACGGCCATCTGGTCACCGTCGAAGTCGGCGTTGTAGCCGGTGCAGACGAGCGGATGGATCTTGATGGCGTTGCCTTCAACGAGTACTGGCTCGAAAGCCTGGATGCCCATTCGGTGCAGCGTTGGAGCGCGGTTCAAGAGGACCGGGTGATTCTTGATCACCGTCTCCAAGATGTCCCACACTTCCGCATCGCGACGCTCAAGCATGCGCTTGGCGCTCTTGATGGTGTCAGCGAGGCCTTGCTCCTTGAGCTTACGAATGATGAACGGCTGATACAACTCGAGCGCGATCTTCTTCGGCAGACCGCATTGCCAGAGCTTGAGCTCTGGACCCACGACGATGACCGAACGCGCCGAGTAGTCAACGCGCTTGCCGAGCAGATTCTCGCGGAATCGACCCTGCTTGCCCTTGATCATGTCGGTGATCGACTTAAGAGGGCGGTTGGAGGAGCCGAGCACCGGGCGACGGCAACGGCCGTTGTCGAACAACGCATCGACAGCCTGCTGAAGCATGCGCTTCTCGTTGCGGATGATCACCTCGGGGGCGTTCAGATCCATCAACTTCTTGAGACGGTTGTTGCGGTTGATGATGCGGCGATAGAGATCGTTGAGATCGCTGGTGGCAAAGTTGCCGCTCTCCAGCATGACCAGCGGACGCAGGTCCGGCGGAATCACTGGAACCACATCGAGCACCATCCATGTTGGATCGTTGGGGCTCTTGCGGATCGCTTCCACGATCTTCAGGCGCTTGGAGAGATCCTTCTGCTTCTGCTTGCTCTTCGTGTTGAAGAGGTCTTCGCGGAGCTTGACTGCCTCGTCATCGAGGTCGAGCTTCATCGGCCCGAGGAGTTCGCGCACTGCTTCTGCGCCCATCATGGCGGTGAAGGTGCCGTGGCCGTACTTCTCAAGCGCGGCGCGGTACTCATCTTCCGTGAGCATCTGCTTGAACTCGAGTTCGGTGGAACCCGGATCGGTGATGACGTAGTCCTGGAAGTAAACGACCTTCTCAATGTCGCTGGTCTTCACTGCGAGCAGGTTGCCAAGACGGCTTGGCATGGCCTTGAAGTACCAAATGTGCACGATCGGCGCAGCGAGGTTGATGTGACCCATGCGCTTGCGTCGCACGCGGCTGTGCGTGACCTTGACGCCGCAGCGGTCGCAAATGATGCCCTTGTACTTGGTGCCCTTGTACTTGCCGCAGGCGCACTCGAAGTCGCGCTCTGGTCCAAAGATCCGCTCACAGAACAGACCGTCGCGCTCGGGACGGTAGGTTCGGTAGTTGATGGTCTCTGGCTTCTTGACTTCGCCAAAGCTCCAGCTGCGGATGTCGTTGGGACCCGCAAGGGTGATCTTCACGGCGCCGATGTCGTTCACGCGGTCGTAGACGTTTTCAGACATATGTCAGTACTCGCTTGTATGGCCGCCAGCAGGGCGGGGATGCGGTCGTTCGGTCGGAGGCCGTCAGAGACGGCGTAACTCCGGTCGCGGGCCCCGGGGTGGGGGGGCCGCCGGGGGGTTTTGGGGGGGGTGGTGCAGGTTTTGTCGAT
>JBEIUO010000680.1:0-2304 GCA_040374335.1 Phycisphaeraceae bacterium | reverse complement strand
GGCCCACCTCGGGCCGCACGAGGAACCGCGCGGAGTTGCCGGGCTTCAGCCGGACCGAGGCGTGTGCCCCGCGGTAGTTGTCGAGTGATCCCCACGCGTCGGAAGCTGGATAGCCGACGCTCGGAACGCGAGTGGCCGTCGGGGAGAATACCCCAAACCTCGAGCCCAACGTGGAGTTCACGAGGGAGGTCATAGCGACCGAGGGCAACACCGGTACCGGCGCCGTGTCGACGTTGGCGACACACCGTGGCAACTCGAGGGAGCAGTCGGGACCGTACTCGCCGGTCTTGAGATCGATGTCGGTCCAGTTGCACCAGGGCACCGGTCCGATGTGCCCGACGATAAGCCCGTTGTCGTACACGGGGGCCTGACCGAGAATGCCGGAGTCGGTGAAGTTGATCTTCATCGCACGCCCGGGGAACCTGCCGTCGGAAAGGCGGAGCGGGTAGCTTTGCGGGTACACGGCACGGGAGTTTCCGAAGATGCCGACTCGGGTTCTTTCCGTTGCAACACCGTCGAGGAGCGCACGCGCCAGACGGAGTGCGTGCGGACCGGCGACTCCCGAGGCGGACGTGCCGCCGAGTTGCGCCACGGTGGAAGTACTCGCCGGGAGGCCGATCCTGCCGACGGCATCGTTGAATCGCGGGCGTGCGACCCGATTCTCGGCCAGCCCGAACGTGTACGGATCGACGCTGACGATCCCGCCACGAATCGTTGCTCCGCTGCCGAACTGGTGTCGGGCGGGGGCGAATGACCGGTAACGGTCAAGGACGTGCAGTGCACCGTCGACGATTCCCGCCCGCGCGTCGTTCGCAATTCCACCCAAGGTTCCGCCGGAGTAGTTTGCGCCCCAGATGCACGACTGGAAGCGGTTGAACGTGAGATGACCCGAGAGACCCGATGACTCCGCAACGGCTTCGATGTTCACGGTGTGGACGCCGGAGTTGAGCGTGCGTCCGTCCACGATGGCGTCCGCGACGATCGCGGGAATACAGATCCCGACCGCGCTGCGACTCGCGCCAGCTCCCCTGGCGAACCGATCACCGATCGTGACTATGTCCGGGACGACCGACTCCGCCGTGCCAAGCGTGAATGTCGCGGGCTCGGACACGAATGTCGCTCCGGTCGCGGCGTCGTGCACACTGAGGTACAGGACGTCGGGGGCCGAAGATGCTCCGTTCGCGTGCGCGAGACTGATAAGCAACCACCGGCCGACGGGTGTGAAGGGAAGGTCCAGCGTGACCGCCGCGCTCCCGAACACCTCGGCCCTGATCTGCCACGCGCCGGACGAACGAGCGATTGAGATCGCATTGGTCGCGATGCTGAGCGAGCGACGACCGCACTCCCAGACCGTGGCGACGCCATCGCTCTCTGGTTGCTCGCAGAAGTACCAGCAGACAAAGGACGTGTTCCGGTTCGTGATCGTGAACATCTCTCCGTCGGCGAGCGGAGCGCCGGCGGAACCGAGTTGCGCGCGTAAGACCTCGAGTGTGTCCCCCGCGATACTCAGGACCCGCATGAGCTCCGCCGTGCGTCCGACACGGAGAAGGTCCCCGACACGGAAGCGTTGGCCGTCACCCGGACCGAATGTGAGAAATGTGGTGGTGGTCGAATCGGGCAGAAAGATGCTCTGCCGCAATGCGTACGCCGAACCAGTCGTCACGCCATCGCAACTGATCGCGGCAAGACGCGCGGTGCCGACCGATGATGCAGGGGCCGAGCCGTTGAATCCCGCGAGCGGGATGTCGGTGATCGACTGCACAGCAGGATCGGCGTTCGTCAGTCTGTACGCGGCGGGCACCGAGGTTGCGAGAGAGATCGCCGAAAGGACGACAGCGATCCGGGAGGGCGACGCTCGACGAGTTTTCATAGTCACTGACTTTCACACCCGTGTGCGCATCATCTTAGCCCACACGATGTCAGAGATCAGGCACCCCCTGAGAGTAGACATAACAACGCCGTGGGGGCGAGGCCGCTCGGCGGCGCATACCTGGCTTCGTACGTACGCAACGCAAACAACTGACTAGCAGCCCGCGTCCCATCGGGCGAAGAAGGCGATAACGTCGTCGCCGTCGACGGAGCCGTCGGCGTTGAAGTCCGCGAGCGGATCGCCCGCGTCCCACCACCCGAAGAACAGGAGAACGTCGTCGCCGTCTGATCCGGAGGAGCAGTCGAGATCGGAGGGGCAGACCGCGAGTTCGGCGGTCTGGCTTGTAAGCGCACCAAAGGGCCGGATCTCGGTGCAACGAAACGCCGCCCTACCGGGGTTCACCCATCCACCTGCGTCCCACTGCTGGGCACCAG
>JBEIUO010000515.1:0-3005 GCA_040374335.1 Phycisphaeraceae bacterium | reverse complement strand
GTCGATCGCGTGCGGGCCGATGAAGACCTGGTTGCTCTTCCAGTGCACGTACTGGTTGGCGAAGGTGCCGTTCACGCTCTCGGGGTGGAGACGCCACGAGAGGTCCTCCTTGATCTCGTATAGCCCGAGCCCGCTCCCGGAAATGTGCGCCACGTATCCGACCGCCCACAGCCGATCCGCCCACGGGATCAGCGCGCCGATCCCAGATTCCGAACGGCTCCCGACCCCGGGCGCTCGCACGGTCAGATGCGGGTAGACGTGCCCTCACGCGACGGAGGGACCGGGGGCGTGCCCGGCGTGCTCATCCGCGGGCTGCGTGAACGCGGCGGTTGCGAGGAGGGCGGCGCAGAGGGTGGTCAGCATCCGCGGAGGATACCGCTTTCGACGCTCCACATGCCAGCCTGTGGAATTCGTGTCGCACGTCTTTCGGAACTCTCGCCTGCATTCCCGTGCCGCTGTCGGCCTCAAGGAGTTCCCCGTGACCACCGCCCTCTCCCCGCTCGCCTCGATTGTCCGGACGTTGCCTGCCTTCTTGATCGCTGCCGCGGGACTCGCGTGCTCGCCGTGTGCGTTCGCCCAGGTCTCACCGACCGCGTTCACGTACCAGGGCGAGGCCCGCGAGGCGGGGCAGCCGGCGAACGGGCTTTACGACTTTCGATTCGGGGTGTATCGCGACGAGACCGGCGGGTCTCCGGTGCGCGAGTTGGTCTGCGTGGACAACGTGAACGTCGTGAACGGTCGGTTCACGGTCGTTCTCGATTTCGGCGACCTGGGCCAAGAGGCCTCGTACCTCGAACTCATCGCGCGGGTGGACCAGGGGCTCGATTGCAGCGATGACCTTGGCTTCGCGACCCTTCTTCCTCGGCAGCCGATCACCGCGGCACCGCGTGCGGCGGTTGCGGGTTCTGCCGCGAACGCGAGCGCGTTCCAGGGACTGCCGCCGTCGTTCTTCACGAACGCATCCAACCTGTCGTCGGGGACGCTCCCGGTTTCGAGGCTCTCGGCGACGGTGGTCCGCACCGACGCGAGCAATACGTTCACGGGCGTGAACACGTTTTCGGGGGTGACGCAGTTCACGAACGCGTCGAGCACGTTCGTCGGGAACGGTGCGGGGCTGAGCGGGCTTTGGAGGCTGGGCGGGAACTCGGGGACAAATCCCGCGACGGACTTCTTTGGATCGACGGACGACACACCGATCAGCTTTCGGAGCAACAACCGTCGTGTCGGGCTGCTGCAGTCCGTCGAGGGCGTGCTGCCCGCGCCCACGCTCACCGCGTTCCGTTCGGCGAACGTGCTGCTCGGGTCGGCGACGAACTCGGTGGGGTTTGGCGTTCGCGGTGCGACGGTGATCGGCGGCGGCGCTGATCGGTACACGGAGGGATCACCGGTCGCCTCGACGAATCGGGTGACCGCGGACTTGGGAATCGTCGCCGGTGGGTTGGGCAATCAGGCCAGCTCGTTCGCGGCGGCGGTGGTGGGGGGCGAGGCGGGTCTTGCTTCGGGCACGTACAGCGCGGTGGTTGGTGGCGGATCAGGGCGGGCGTCTGGCCTTGGCGCGGCGACGGTGGGGGGTTGCAGGCGCTGGCGTCCGGTGGATTCTCGTTTGTTGGCGCGGGGACATCGAACCAGGCAACCGGTTCGCGTGCGGCCGTCGGTGGCGGCGATTCGAACCTCGCGTCGGGATCGTCGTCATTCGTTGCGGGCGGGCGGCTGAACGTTGTCACCGGGGAACAGGCCTTCGGCGCGGGGACGAGGGCGCGCGCGGTGCACGATCGGACGTATGTATGGTCCGCGGGCGCGGACGGGCAGGACTTTGAGTCCACCGGTGCGAACCAGTACCTCATCAACGCGCCCGGGGGCGTGGGGATCAACACGAACAACCCGGGTGCAATCCTGAACGTCACCGGGTCGGGCGGCGTGAACATCTTCGCCGGCGATCTCCGGCCGTTCGGCGTCGCGGGGATCGAAACGAACTTCTCCGCGGCAGCGATCGGGGGCAGTTCGCTGCTGTACTGCGCCGTTGATGGGGAGCGTCGCTTCAGCGTGACCGACGAGGGAACGGGCACGTTCTCCGGCGACCTGCTCGTTGCGGACGCGGTTGGTGTAGGCCAACAGATCACGATCGGAGAGGCGGGTATCAATGACGACGCACGTTTGGTCGTCAACGGCGATGGGTTCTTCGAGAACTCAGCGTCGATCGGCACGCGGGTGCGGTTGAATGCCTCAAGCGGGGTGACGCAGCGAGGCGAGCTTGTGTTGTTCCAACCGTTCGAGCCCGTGGGTCTCTCCGCCGAGGTTCTGGGCGTGAACATCAACTCCGTTCTCAATCTCGACAACAACTTCCGCCTCGGAGATCGCAGGAGCGATTTCGCCGCGGGCGGCGCGGTGCGTATCGATTCGCGGCCGGGGGTTGCGATGTTCCAGTTCTGGCACCGCTCGATCGGTGCTGCACCGGTTGAGACGCTCGCGGCGTCGATCCAAGCGAACGGGAACTTCGTCGCGGCGGGCTCGATCACCGGCACGGCCAAGTTCTTCGAGATCGATCACCCGGTTGATCCCGCGAACAAGACGCTCCGGCACGCGTGCATCGAGAGCGACGAGTACAAGAACGTGTACGACGGGATCGTGGCGAGCGATTCGTCGGGGTACGCGACCATTCAGCTTCCGCAGTGGATGACCGCGCTGAACGAGAGCTTCCGGTATCAGTTGACGATCATCGACGAGTCGGATTCGGGCGATGCGTTGATGTGGGCGAGGGTGGCGAGGAAGATCGACGACTCGAACTCGTTCACGATCCGCACGAGCGGCCCGAACATCGAGGTTTCGTGGATGGTGACCGGGGTTCGCAAGGACGCCTGGGCCAAGGCCAACCCCTTCGCTCCCGAGGCGGAGAAGGCCCCGAGCGATGCGGGCAGGTTTCTGACCCCCGGAGCGCACGGGCGGCCCGCGTCCGAGGGGATGAACTCCGCGGCGGCTTTTGAGTCAAAGCACACCAACACTCAGGC
>JBEIUO010000756.1:0-1890 GCA_040374335.1 Phycisphaeraceae bacterium | reverse complement strand
GCTGAATGAGGAGCTGGGGTTGCCCGTGTATTGCCTGTTGGATTGCGATCCGTGGGGTCATTCAATCTACTCGGTGATCAAGCAGGGGTCGATCTCGCTCGCGTTCGAGAGCGAGCGCATGGCGGTGCCGGACGCGAAGTTCATCGGTATCCGGTCGAAGGACTACAAGGCGTGCGGTCTGTCGGACGATGTGAAGATCGAGCTGAACGACAACGACATCAAGCGTGCGCGTGAGATCGCGGCGTACCCGTGGTTCGAGGGGCACAAGGGGTGGCAGAAGGAGATCGAGGGTCTCCTTCAGAACGGGTTCAAGATGGAGGTCGAATCCCTCATCACGAAGGACATTTCCTACGTGACCGAGGAATACGTACCCCAGCGGCTGAAGGCCAAGGACTGGCTCGACTGACGCTTACTTGCCAGCCGCGGCGATGAGCTCCCAGCCCTTCTTGCCGGTGCGCTTCTTCGGGGCGCGCTTGTCTTCGTCCCATTGGAGGGCCATCTCGCAGTAGAGGCCGTAGATGCGCTCGGGGGGGAGGTTGGGGGTGGCTTCGTCGAACATGGCGAAGAGGATGGGGCCGGCGATGCCGACGCCGGTTTCGGCCTTGGGGCGGTCCTTGGTCTTGGCGTAGGTGTACTCGAAGAGCCACGCGCGGGTCTTCTTGCCCGCGGGGGGCCAGTAGATGGTGCGGGTGTCGAAGAGCGTGATGGAGGTGGGGGGCTCGCCGAACTCGTTGGGGTGGGAGAGCCAGTCGCACATCGCGGCCATGGCGGCGAAGTCCGGGTTCAGGGCCTGGGCGGGGATCTTCTTCTCGAGGCCGAGTTCTTCGAGGTAGTCGCAGGCGCGTGAGCTGGTGTGGGGGTGGAGCGCGGCGAGGGCGAGTGCCTTTGCGCCGGCGGCCTTGCCGAGCTTGGCCTGGGCCCAGGCGAGTTCCATGCGGACCCCGGCGTCCTTGTGCTTTGAGGCGAGGGTCATGAGGGGCGTGCGGCGGCGCGGGGCGAGGAAGGGGAGGGAGGCGGTGGCGCTGAGCGCGAAGCTGTACTCCGCGGGGTCCTTGAGCTTAAGGAGCTTGGTGAGGCGCTTGACGCCGTCGGCGTTGTCGAAGGGGTGGGCCTTGAGGCCGTGCTCGCGGCAGGCGGCGTTGGCGGCGTCGAGGAGGGCGATGCCGGCGAACTGCTGGGGGAGGGATTCGGCCATTGCGCCGAAGAAGGGGCCGGCGAGGGGGTGGCCGGAGGCGTAGATGTCCATGACGGACTGCCACCAGAAGGAACCGGCGATGGCCTTTTTCTGGGTGGCGGCGATGATGACTTCGGTGCCTTCGACCTCGGCCATGAGGGCGAGCATGCGGAGGCCGTGGAAGACGGTTTCTTCGAGGGCTTCGAGGGACTTGGAGTTCAGGGTGGGGAGGATGATCCTCGCGATTTCAGCGGAGACGGGCTCGCACGCGGCGGACTGCTGCTTCTCGGATTCGGCGTTGCCAAGGGCGGCCATGGCGGCCTCGAAGGCATCGACGTCGGCGAGGGTCTTGAGCGGCGCGGGGACTTTCTTGAAGAGGGCGATGGTGCTTTCGAGTGACCACGCGGCGGGCTTCTTCGACATGCGAGTGCTTCCTTTCGGCCGATGGGGCCGTGCGAGGGGAGCGTAGCTTGCCGGAGAGGATGAGGGTGGAGGAAATGGCGCGTAGCTTTGGCTTTCCAGCCAAAGCGTTCTCGCACTCCTCCAGCGTGCGGTTGCGCCCCCGACCCCCCCACGCCGCGCCAAACCCCACAGCGCACGGGCCCCTCTGCGCGCATTTCGGGCGCACGCTGGTTGCCGGTGGCGCAGCGAGCCTCGCGAGCGAGCCACCAGTAGTCCTCTTCGTTCCTGTCCGCCCGTCTGAGGGCGGACGCGCT
>JBEIUO010000549.1:0-2847 GCA_040374335.1 Phycisphaeraceae bacterium | reverse complement strand
GCGGCGGTGGGATCGGTTGCGCGGTGGAACGGCGTGAACTGGCAACTCGTGGGCGCGAACCTCGGCGGGCGCGTGACGGCGCTGACGGTATCTGATGACGGGAGCGGGCCCGCGCTGTAGCTGGGCGGAACGGCCCAGCCGGGGATCAGCTACGTCGCGAAGCTTGTCGGGAACACGTGGGTGACGGTGGATGGCGGCGTCGGCCAGCCGAGCGGACCACCGTGGCCGAGCGTGTTTGGCATGACGGCGTGGGGCGGCAAGCTGTTCGTCGGCGGTGACTTCGACTGGGCGGGATCTTCGGCGCAGGCGGCAAGCGGGATCGCGATCCGCACGTCGTGCCGTTGCCCCGCGGACTACAACGCGGACGGCGGGGTTGATGCCGACGACACCATCGCGTTCTTCGCGGATTGGGATGCGGGGCGTTCGGAGGCCGACTTCAACGGCGACCGAGGCGTAGATGCGGACGATGTCATCGCGTACTTCGCGCGGTGGGACGCGGGGTGCTGATTCACCGCGGGCGCGTGAACCACAGGATGATGGTTGGCCCTGCGTAGATCGCTCCCCCGATGAGGACCGTTGTCAACTGGCCCGTCATCGCGGGGATGCGCGAGCCGCCGTCGACCGGGGTCCATCGCATGAAGTTGAACATCATGCTCAGCGGCGTGAAGATGAGGATCGCCGCGAACGGGAGCGTGGTCCAGAAGCCCCACGCCCACCAGCGCGAGCCCACGATGAACGGTGCGATCAGGTAGCCGATCTGGATCCCCGTGAGGCAGAGCAACGCGATCGTGAACGTGCGCGCGGTGCTTCCCTCCTTGGGCGTGGGCCCCGCGGTGAACGCGAGCGCGAGGGCGAGGCTGACGAACACGGTTGCCGCGGCACAGACCCACAACATGACGCGGAGCGCGCCGGGGACGTGGTGGACGACCGGGGCTAGGGGTTCGGTGCTCATGCAAACCTCCCGAGAAGTGCGCCAAAGAGAGGGGCGACAAAGCCGAGGACAACGAAGATCGCGGGCGCCGCGGAGGGTTCGGCGATGAGGAAGGCCCGGGCCGGATGGTCCGGGTTCACGAAGGCGGTCACCTTCGCGCCAACGGCGAACGATTCGAGTTCGGCCCGCGCACCCTCAGCCGAGGGGAACGCACGGACGATGTCGGTCGGCCGGAGCAACTCGCTCTCGTACGCGGTCCCTTGGACCTCGTAGGCGAAGCGGACGCAGGGCTCGTGCGTCGTCGTGCTGGTGCTGCGAAGCGGCCGTGGATCGCTGTCCGCGGACTGCGACATGCGCACACTCGCGGCAACAATCCGCGCCGGCACCGGGATCGCACGGGAGAGCAGGCGACGCTGCTGCAGCACCTGACGCGTACCGACAACAAGGAACATGATCCCGAGCGCACCGAAGAAGATGAGGAACAGGTAACGCATCACCGCGCACTCCCGGACGCGATCTCGGCGAACCTCGCCCGGGTTTCGGCCCAGTGCGCCCGCTGATCCTCGGCCTCGACCTCCGTGTGCGGTTCCGGGAAGCACGCGAGGGCCGCGTCGAGTGCCCGCTTGTGCAGCGTCGGCACCGCGGGCGAGTTCGCGGCCACGGCCTCGAGGAGAAGCTGCTCGTACATGCGGGCGAGCGCGACAAAGCCATAAATGGAAGGATCCGCGGACTTCACGATGGTTTCCGCGTCTTCGAAACGTCCTTGTGCAACAAGAATGCGAGCGTGGCCGATCGCCTCCTCGTTCCTCGCGGCGACGACCTTCTGATCGACCTTCCACGCGCGCCGGCCCATGGGCCACTCGCCAACGGGCTCATCGGGAGCATCGTGGATCGGCACCATGCACCCTGGGTGGCACGGCACCGTCGGCCCCCGCGGAGAATCAAGCTCGAATGACGCGAGTGATTGCTCGAGCACCGTCCGGAACGACGGCCAGAGCTCCGTGGGGCACATCGCGTGCACCGTCACGAACCGCTTGCCATCCTCGACCGCGATGATGCGCAGGGTGAGGGGCGTGCCATCCTGCACCTGCTCCGCCTCGACGAGGATGCACGGATGCGTGTGGTTCATGCCGCCCGTGTACCCCGACACCATGCCGGTGATGGTCGGCCCGAAGTGCGACGTCGTGTAGTTCACCCAGTCTTCGAGCGAGCCTTCCTCGTACGCCGGTCGGGCCGCGACCGCGATAACCGCGAGCGCAACCTGAGACGAGAAGATCGCGAGCGGAACGAACTTGGAGGGATCGGAGAAGTCCACGTCCTCGTGCGGAAGCTCGGGACGCACGAAGTCCTCGGGGACGAACATGCTGAAGTCACGTTCGGCGACGCGACCGGGGATCGAATGTTGAACGAGGGTGCTCATGGGTTAGCCTGTGGGGTTCGCACGAAGAAGGATGACAACGGGGGTGAGGTACACCAGGGGCGTACCCAGGAGGATGGACAGTCGAAGGAGCTTCTCGGTCGGGTACTCGGGGATCAACGAGCCCGCCCCGGCGATCGGGAAGTACAGGCACACGCCGATGGTCGCGATGATCGCCAGCGGCATCGTGAGCCACAAGGCGAGCGTTGTTCGCCCCGCGTTGTAGAGGAACGGCGCCGCGAAGTACCCCGCGTGCACGCCGATCACCACGAGCACGAAGATCCACGACGACACCGTCGCCGACGAGTGCGTGCCGAAGCTCTTGCGGAAGGCGTTCGCGATCGACACCACCCCGAGTGCAAGAGCCACAAAGACAACCGGCGGGATCACGAGCAGGAACGTCATCAGGGGTCGGGCACGGTCGTTCCTCTCGTTTAGGCCGGCCAGGCAAGCGCGACGCTCTTCTCGGCCGCGGGCGAGTGGTCGGCGTTGCGTGTAT
>JBEIUO010000568.1:0-2764 GCA_040374335.1 Phycisphaeraceae bacterium | reverse complement strand
GTCGTGGCCCATCGGTCCGGCAAGCGGCATGTAGTACCTGCAGAACAGACACTGTTCCTCCATCCACTTGTCTGGATATCCCGGCACGTTTTGATCACGGTTGAGTTGGGTACTCCAGCGAAGGTGGCACTTGGTCCGATGATCCTCGGGATCAAACTGAGTCACTTTCGGCTCCTTTCTTGAACCTGCCGGACGATCGGGTCCGGCGGATGTGCTTCGCGGCCTTCACCATCGCTGGATCAGGCTGGCTGATGGAACAGGGTCGGATCGTCGAGCTTTGTGCGTAGGGCGGAGAGGGAGTCGATGATGGTGAACGCGCCCGCGCGGCGGAGTTGGTCGCGGTAGTGCTGATCGGCGTGGGGGCCGCTGGCGAGGCCGACGACGCGCATGCCGGCGGCGGTTGCCGCGGTGATACCGGCGACGGTGTCTTCTACGACGAGGCAGTGGTGGGGGTGGGCGTTCATGGAGCGTGCGGCGTGGAGGTAGACGTCGGGAGCGGGCTTGGGGTTGGGGACGTCGTGGGCGCTGAAGACGTTGGGCGTGAGGTGTTCGAGGAGGCCTGTGACGCCGAGGGCGAGGCGGAGGTACTCGTGGCCGCTGTTGGAGACGACGGCGCGGGGGAGTTTGAGGGATGAGAGGAGGGCCTTGGCGCCGGGGATCTCGCGGAGTTCGGTGCGGCACTTCTCGCGCACGAGCGGGCGGATGTTGTCCATGAAGTCGGGAGGGAGTGCGACGCCCCTGTGCTCGTGAACCCAGCGGACGACGTAGGCGAGGTTGGTGCCGATGAAGGTGCGGACGCACTCCTCCGGCGACATGAGAACCCCGCTGCGGGCGAGGAACTCCGAGATGACGGAGTTCATAATGAGTTCGGAGTCGACGAGGGTGCCGTCGCAGTCGAAGAGGATGGCGTGGAACAAGGGGCGGACCTCGGCAGAAAGGGGGTTGGGAGAAGCGGCGGGGGAGGGTAGACTGGGGGGATGAGGTTGTGGGTCGAAAGAGACCTTCCGGGCATGGCGGCACGCCCCGGACTTCGCGGCTGGATCATGCGATGCTGATGTGGGTGCGCCGGTCGTGCTCGGTGCGCGTGCGGTGGGCTTTGCCTGTGAGTTCGAGATTGTCCAACGCGTTGCGTACCTGGGCGCGTGAGCCGCCGCAAGCACGGGCGAGGTGGAGTTCGCTTCGGCCGGCCTGTGCGTCGTGCTGGAGCGAGGCGAGGACTGACGCGCGGAGGTCGCCGCGAAAGTCTGCGCGGGCGATCAGCCATGGGTTCTGTTTCATCAGCCAGACGGGGGGCCGCAAGGCGTCGAGTTTGAACTCGATCTCTTCACACCACAGACCCCAGCGTTCGGAGATCGGCGAGGCGCGGCGGCGTGCGCGATCGATCATGGTGGGGGAGGAGCGTTCGATCTCGAAGAGTGGCCGCGGAGCCGGAGCGGGCGAGAGTTCGCGGATGACGGAGGCGAACTGCTCGGGGTGAGTGCCCTGCTGCGCGATGTCGAGCAGGAGTCCGAGTGCGGGGCGGTGCGGGGCTTCGAGCTCGTCACGGATCAGCCGCTTCAGGCGGTGCTTGGCGACGAGATCGCCGTATCGGTGAAGCCATGTTGCGGCCATGATGAAGAGCCGCGCCATGCGGGGCGTTTCGCGGGCGGTATCGAGGAGCAGACGCTCGAGATCCGGGCAGTCGGCGGATGGCGTGGCGTCGAAACCGGCTCCGATGCGGGTCCATTGGCTGATGAGATGTTCGAGGCGATCACTCACAGCCGTTGATCTCCAGCGATTCGAGAACTTCCCGCGCCTCGGCGATCTGTTCGGGCGAGGTACCCTTGGCGGGCAGGCCATCCAAGTAGCGACTCACAAACTCGACGTCGTCCGCACGCGGTCTCATCGATCGGATGTCCTCGAGATCTTGGGCTCGTCCGGCGAGCACCTTCATAGCGATGAGGTCGACGCGGCTGACCGCGAACACGCGGAGCTCACCCCAGGTTCCGATCCAGACCCGTCGCGTCTCCCAGCCATCGGGGAGTGCGTCACGGCGCAGTTGCACGTTGCTGTTGAGCCAAGTGCTGGCGAGGCCGAGTTGCTCGGCAACTTGCTCGGCCGCGGCCTCGACGGCGGTCATCGCGGATTCAGGGATGTAGGACATCACGTCGCAGTCGGTCGTCGTGCGTGTGCGCGGGAGCAGTCCTGTCAACATGCCGGCAGCACCGCCAACGAGGAGCAGTTCGACCTCGCGGTGGTACGCGAGCCGCTCTCCCAGCCTTTCGAGGGCGTGTTCGACGGTGGTGGTGTTCATGGGTTACCCGTATGTCGTCCATATCATACATACAAATTCCGATCTGATCCACGGGATGTTCATGGAATAGTACCGGAGCGTGTATTCTCGGGCCTGAGCTCGGGACAGTTGCTCGATGTTTGGATGACGTACGGATTGCCGCCGACGTCGCGTGATCGCCGGAGGGCCGGTCGGTTTCGGTGGTCTGGGGTCAACGCACTGAAACCGAAGCGGTTTCAGTGGCACCGGATGACTTAGACGAGCAGGCTTGCCGGCTTCTCGAGGAGTTCGCGCACCGTGGCGAGGTACTGGGCGGCCATGGCGCCGTCGACGACGCGGTGGTCGCTGGACATGGTCATGCTCATCACGTGACCGACGACGATCTGGCCGTTCTTGACGACGGGCTTTTCGATAGCCGCGCCGACGGCGAGGATTGCGACGTTGGGCGGGTTGATGATGGCGGTGAAGTTGCTGACGCCGAACATGCCGAGG
>JBEIUO010000418.1:0-3528 GCA_040374335.1 Phycisphaeraceae bacterium | reverse complement strand
CTCACGCTGCAGGGGCTGAAGACGCTCGCGCTGCGTGCCGCGCGGCAGGCGGAGAGCGCGTGGGCGGTCGCGCGGTGGCTCGAGTCTCGCGAGGAGGTCGAGCGTGTGCTGTATCCCGGCCTGGCGAAGGACGCGGATCAGCGGCGGATCGCGGCGGCGCAGCACCTGGGCGGGCACGGCAACGTGATCGGGTTTGAACTCCGCGGCGGGTTCGAGGGGGCGAAGGCATTCGTCGGCGGGCTCAAGCTGTGCAAGCTCGTGGAGCACGTCGGTTCGGTGGAGACGCTGGTGACGCACTCGGCGAGCATGACGCACGCGGACGTGCCGCGGGAGCAGCGGATCGCGGCGGGGATCACGGACGGGTTCCTGCGGCTGAGCGTCGGGATCGAATCGTGCGAGGCGATCGTGGCTGACTTGCGTGGGGCGATCGAGGGAGTGGCGGCGAGCGGTGCGTCGAGCGCACTGGAGGTGGCCGTTGTCTGATCAGAACACGATCGTGCTGAAGTTTGGCGGCTCGGTGCTGGCAAGTGAGGAGAGCCTCGCGCAGGCGGTACACGAGATCTACCGCTGGAGGCGTGAGGGGTGGCGCGTGGTGGCGGTGGTCTCGGCGTTGTCGGGGCGGACGGACGAACTGATCGAGCGGTGTGCGCGCCGGTTCGAGCGTTCGTCGCCGCACGCGATGGCGGCGGTGGTTGCCGGTGGAGAGTTGGAGAGTGCCGCGCTTCTGGGAGTGCTGCTGGATCGCGCGGGGATACCGGCGTCGGTGCTTTCGCCGTCGGCGCTTCGTTTGATCGCGGAGGGGAACGCGCTGGATGCGTCGCCGATCGCGGTGGACAGTGCGGCGATCCGTGAGACGCTGGACGTCGACGGCGTGGCGGTTGTTCCGGGGTTCATCGGGATCGACCGGCGCGGGCGGACGGTGCTGCTGGGTCGCGGGGGCTCGGACCTGACGGCGTTGTTCATCGCGAGTGCGTTGGGCGGCGCGAGGTGCAGGTTGGTGAAGGACGTGCCGGCGCTGTTCGAGCGTGATCCGTCGCTTCCGGGGCCGCCGCCGCGGCGGTACGAGATCGCGTCGTGGCAGGACGCGATCGCGACGGACGGGACGATTGTGCAGCACAAGGCGGTGCGGTTCGCGTGGTCGCTGGGGCTGCGGTTTGAGCTGGCGTCGCTGAACTCGGACGCGCCGTCGGTGATCGGCGGCGAGCGGAGCGTGCTGAGTGCGCCGGTGGTGAAGCCATCGCCGCTGCGCGTCGCGGTGCTGGGGCTCGGGAGCGTTGGCCGCGGGGTGTACGAGCATCTGCTGCGGCTGCCGGGGGAGTTTGTGGTGACGGGCGTGAGTGCGAGGCACGCGGGGAAGCACCCGGACATTCCGGCGGCGCTGTTCGAGCCGGATGCTGCTGCGCTTGCGGGGCGGAGTGCGGACGTGGTGGTCGAGGCGATCGGCGGGATCGAGCCGGCACTACGGGCCGCGGTTGCGACGCTTCAGCGGGGTGCGCACTTTGTGACGGCGAACAAGGCGTTGATCGCGGCGCACGGGGAGGAGTTGAAGGCGCTGGCGCGGGCGTCTGGTGGTTCGCTGCGGTACTCGGCGGCGGTGGGCGGTGGTGTTCCCGTGCTCGAGCACGCGAGGCGCGTGGAGGCGAGGCGGATCGTTGCGATCGAGGCCGTGCTCAACGGCACGAGCAACTACGTGCTGGATTCGTGCGCGTCGGGGAGTTCGCTCGCGGATGCGGTGAAGAGCGCGCAGGCACTTGGGTTTGCGGAGGCGGATCCGTCGAGGGATTTGGATGGGAGAGATGCCGCGGACAAGCTGGCGGTGCTTGCGGCGGATCTTGGAGCTGTGGTGGGCGAGGCGCGGCGTGAGACGATCAGCCAGGAGGTGATCGACGCGGGGCCGAAGGGGTCGGAGACGGTGGTGCGGCAGGTGGCGAGGCTGGAGCTTGGCGCACGGCCGGCGGCGAGTGTGAGCGTGCGGAGGCTCGAGCGTTCGCATCCGTTGGCGTTGCTTCGTGAGGAGCAGAACGGGGTGATTATCGAGTGCGCGGGCGGGGAGCGGAGCGTGCTGATCGGGCGGGGCGCGGGGCGGTGGCCGACGGCGGAGTCGGTGCTTGCGGATGCGCTGGATGTTCGGCGCGTGGAGAAGAAGGGAGCGGCGCGATGAGTCTCGATCGGTATGAGCGGATTGCGGTGGTGGGCGCGACGGGCGCGGTGGGTCGCGAGGCACTGGGGATTCTGGCGGAGCGTGGTGTTGCGCCGGGTCGCGTGGTGGCGCTCGCGTCGGAGCGCTCGGCGGGGACGGCGGTGGGGTATGGGAACGGGATGGTGATGACATCGAAGCTGACGCGTGAGGCGTTGGCGGGGTGTGATGCGGCGTTGCTGTGCGCGAGCGCGGAGGTGGCGCGGGAGTACGCGGAGGACGCGGCGCGCGCGGGTGTTGTGGTGGTGGACAACTCGTCGGCGTTTCGTGCGGATCCGCGTGTTCCGCTGGTGGTGCCGGAGATCAACGGGCAGTCGATCGCTGGGGCAAAGCTGATTGCGAATCCGAACTGTTCGACGATCATCATGTTGCTGGCGCTGAACCCGCTACGGGAGCGGTTTGGCGTGGCGTCGATTACCGTGAGCACGTACCAGGCGGTGTCGGGCGCGGGGCTGGAGGCGTTGGAGGAGTTGCGGGAGCAGACGGCGGGCGTGTTGGCGGGGGGCGTGGCGATGCCGCGGGTGTTTGCGGAGCCGATCGCGTTCAATCTGTTTCCGCATGAATCGGCGTTGGATGCGGAGACGGGGATGAGCGGTGAGGAGGCGAAGATGATCAGCGAGTCGCGGCGGATTTGGGGGGATGAATCGCTGTCGGTGTTTCCGACGTGCGTGCGTGTGCCGGTGGAGCGTGCGCACAGTCAGTCGATCGTGGTGGAACTGAAGCGGGGTGCGACGGTGGAGGAGGTGCGAGGCGTGTTGGAGTGTGCGCGTGGAGTGGAGGTGATGGACCCACGGGATCGGCACGGCTTTCCGACGCCACGCAAGGCGTCGGGGCGAGATGAGGTGTTGGTGGGGCGGGTGCGCGCGGATCCGTCGGGAGGTGGGCGGCGGTTTGGGGTGTGGGTGTGCGGGGATCAGTTGCGGAAGGGGGCGGCGTTGAACGCGGTGCAGGTGTTGGAGGAAGTGGCGGGGTGACAAAGTGAAGAAGCGGCAAAGTGAAGAGGTGGCGGAGAGGTGGTGGAGTGGCGGAGGGGTGGAGTGGTTGTAGGCGATAGCGGGGTGGTTTAGGTGTAAGTTGGGTGGGGATCGGGTTTTCCGATAATTTTTATTTGTTTGGTTCAAAACCTGTTGCAGATCGTTGTCCGTTTGGGTATACTCCAAACAGAATGCGATTGGATAGCCACACAAACCCGATCAAGAGGCTAGAGGAGGCGAGGGAGCTTCTGTCGCGGCGGGCGGAGGCTGAGGAGTCTCGGGAGCCGCGGGTGTGGCGCACGGTTCCGACGGGATGGGGTCGTTCGGGGGGTGGAGCGGGTGGAGGGGGTGGGCCTT
>JBEIUO010000380.1:0-3767 GCA_040374335.1 Phycisphaeraceae bacterium | reverse complement strand
CTGGGCCAAGGCCCTCCGCTGCGAGCATGCACACCCCGCGGTGGCCCGCGCCGCGTACTCATGGGTCGAACTCTGCGACTTCGTCGTCGCCGCCATCACCGGCAACACCGATCCGCACACCATGCCCCGCGGCATCTGCGCCGCCGGCCACAAGGCGATGTACCACGCTTCCTGGAGTGGTCTCCCCTCCGCCGCCTTCCTCGATCAACTTTCGCCCGGCTTCTCTCGCTTCCGCGAACGCTACACAAATGTACCGCTGGGTGCCCACCACCGCGCCGGTGGCCTGCACCCAGAGATCGCCGCACGTGTTGGTCTCCCCGCAAACGTCGCCGTCGCTGTCGGCGCATTCGACGCCCACATGGGTGCAGTCGGCGCGGGCATCAGGCCCGGAACGCTCGTGAAGATCATCGGCACCAGTACCTGCGATTGCATGGTCGCTCCGCTCACGCAGCCGCTCGCGGACATCCCCGGTGTCTGCGGGATCGTTCCCGAAAGCGTCATGCCCGGTATGTACGGTATCGAGGCCGGTCAGTCAGCAGTGGGGGACATCTTCAACTGGTTCGTGCAACGCATCGCGCCCGCGGGGTACTCCTCCGGCGAAGACGCCCACCGCGCGCTTTCGGAAGCCGCGGCCAAGCTCGCCCCCGGCGAAAGTGGCCTCGTCGCCCTCGACTGGCACAACGGCAACCGAACCGTGCTCGTCGATCCGCTGCTCACCTCGCTCGTCATCGGCGAAACCCTCGCCACCACCCCGCCCGAGCTCTACCGTGCATACATCGAAGCGACCGCGTTCGGTGCGATCAAGATCATCGACCGCATCCAGGAGCACGGCGTCATGATCGACGAGATCATCAACTGCGGCGGCATCGCCGAAAAGAGCCCCCTCCTCATGCAGATCTACGCGGACGTCACGGACAGACCCATGAAGATCAGCCGGTCAAGCCAGACCTGCGCACTCGGTGCCGCACTCTTCGGGGCCGTCGCCGGGGGTGCCTTTGCATCCGTTCCCGCCGCGCAGGCCGCGATGTGCGCGACCAAGCCCGGCATCTATCATCCGCACGCTCCGAGCGTACAGACCTACAAGAAGCTCTACTGCATCTACTCGCAGCTTCACGATGCTTTCGGTCTGCCAACCCGTCCCCAACCTCTCGGCCGCATCATGAAGGACCTCATCGACATCCGCCAGGCCGCCCGCGAACGGAGATCGCCATGAAAGACGACGCACAGCTCCGCGCAGAAGTCTGCGACACCAATCGTGCCCTGGGCGCAAGCGGGTTGGTCACGCTGACGTGGGGCAACGCCAGCGCCATCTCCGCCGACCGCTCTGTCGTCGCCATCAAGCCCAGCGGCATCGACTACGCCTCGCTCACGCCCGATCACATCGTGCTCGTGGACCTCGACGGGAACCCGCTCCGCGGCACGCTCCGTCCGTCAACAGACACCCCGACCCACGTCGCGCTTTACAAGGCCTTCCCTTCGCTCCGTGGCATCGTCCACACACACAGCTTCTACGCCACCATGTTCGCCCAGGCCCGACTCGAGATCCCCTGCCTTGGCACGACCCACGCCGATCATTTCGCGCAGAGTGTCCCCGTCACCCGTCAACTGAATCCCGCCGAACTCGACGAATACGAGCGAAACACCGGTCGCGTCATCGTGGAGTGCTTCGCCTCGATCGATCCCGCCGCGGTCCCCGGCGTTCTCGTCGCCGGGCACGGCCCCTTCGCGTGGGGTTCGTCCTGTGCCAAAGCCCTCGAGAACGCGATCGCCCTCGAGGCCATCGCCCGTCTCGCGCACGGCACCCTCGCCCTCTCATCCAACGCTTTAGCCCTCGAACCCCACGTTCTCCTCAAACACCACCAGCGAAAGCACGGCCCGAATCGCTACTACGGTCAGCCCTGATCGCAAACCCCTTTCACACGGAACGCACCCATGGCACGTCTCAAAGCAGTGAAACTCGGATTCATCCCCAGCAACCGAGGCTTCTTCTCCAAGGAACTCGCCGCGAAGATGCGAGATCAGACCATCTCCGTCCTCCGCTCCATGGGCGTTGAAGTCGTGGTGCCAGACGCCTCGCAGACCAAGGTTGGCTGCATCGAGACCCGTGAAGAAGCCGAGCTCGCCGCCGAAATGTTCCGCCGCGAGGGTGTTCACGGCATTCTCGTCGGCGCAGTGAACTTCGGGGAAGAACAAGGCGTCGCCTGGTGCGTGAAGAAGGCAGCCCTCAACGTTCCGATCCTCATCTATGGTTGTCAGGAGGAAGAACGCCTCACCATGACCACAAAACGCCGCGACTCCTTCTGCGGCCTCCTCTCCATCGGCGAAGTGCTCCGCCAGATCGGCGCCGCTTACTCCGTCGCGCAGCGCCCCATCTGCTTCCCCACCGATGCCTCGTTCAAGACCGACATCGATTGGTTCACCCGCGTCTGCCGCGTCGTTCACGGCCTCCGAAACGCCCGCTACGGCCAGATCGGCGCACGCCCCGACGCCTTCTGGACGTGCCGCTTCAACGAGAAGCAGCTTCAGCTCATGGGGCCCACCGTCGTCACCCTCGACCTCTCGGAAGCCATCGGCGGCGCCAACCGAATCCCCGACACCGATCCCGATCTCGCCAAAGTTATCACATCCATCCAGGGGTACGCCGACACCGGCGCGATCAAGCAACTCTCCGTAGTGCGCTCGGCCAAGCTCGAGCTCTTCCTGCGCCGCTGGGGAAGGGCCAACGCCATCGACGCTTTCGCCATCCAATGCTGGACCAGCATCCAGGCGAACTACGGCGTCTGTTCCTGCACAACGATGAGCCGCTTCGGCGACGAAGGCATGCCCTCAGCGTGCGAGGCCGACATCATGGGCACCATCTCCATGCACGCCTGCATGCTCGCGAGCGACTCGCCTGCCGGCCTCGCCGACTGGAACAACCTCCACAACGACGACGACGAACTCGTCAACGTGTGGCACTGCGGCGTCTTCCCCGCCGCCTTCGCCAAGTCCCCCGTCCGCCTCGGTGTCCAGGAGATCATCGCCAGCTCCGGCGCAGCGAAGTACGAAGACTCCGAAGGCACCATCGAGTTCGTCGCCAAGCCCAACCCCCTCACCCTCTGCCGCATGACCCAAGACCCCAGCGGCGAGATGAAGGCCGTGATCGCCGAAGGCCGCATCGAAGACAACCCCGCCGTCACATTCGGCTGCTACGGCTGGTACCGCCTCCCCAACCTCCAACGCCTCTATCGCGACATCCTTCTCAAGCACTTCCCGCACCATGTCGCCATCACCCAAGGCCACATCGGAAACGTGCTGTGGGAGGCACTCGGCAACTACTTCAACACCAAGGTCTACCACGCCGCCCAGGACGTGCCAGGCCTCTACACCCCACGTCTCCCATTCGCCGCTGTCACCCCGGTACTCGATGCCCCCATCGCCGAACCACTCAAGGTCTAAGAGCAACATCATGCGATCCTTGCTCCTCACCCTCGCGACGTCCCTCCTCCTCACCGCGAGCGTCGCCGCCGCGCCGCTGCCTCACCACCAGCCCGCGACCGCCGCGCCCGCCGCGTCGCCTCAGCCCCCCGCGCCTCATGTCGTCCACTTCTCCGGCTCGCACGTGCGTCTTCTGCCCGCGCCCTCACCGCACGTGAACCCTTTCCTCGCAGCGCAAGACGGCCACGCCGCCTACCTCCTCGAACTCGAGCCCGATCGCCTCCTCTCTCGCTTCCGCACCGAGGCCGGTCTTGAACCCAAGGCGCCCGGTTACGACGGCTGGGAACACG
>JBEIUO010000035.1:0-9747 GCA_040374335.1 Phycisphaeraceae bacterium | reverse complement strand
TCCGGACTCGGAACCCGGATCACGTCACCCGGACGAACAACGATGTTCAACGCCTGCTTGCCCGAAAGCAACGGCCGCAGCGACACGCGGATCACCCGCTGCGTCACCAGGTCATCCGCCGTCGGGCCGGTCGATCCCACGCCCGTCGGACGCTTGCCCGCCAACTGCACCCATTGACCATTCAGGAACACCCAGTTGCTCGCCGCTCCCGCGGCCTGCTTGGGGGCCCCATCCACCATGTCCACCGCCGGCGCCGGAGGCTCGGGCTGCGAGACCCGCCGATCTCCCGAGGCAAACGCCCCGGGCTGGCCCTCTGGCTTTGCGTCCTTCGGAGCGATCGAGTCGATGATGTCCAGCAGGTCCTTCCCCGACGCACCCGGATCGGTGCCCGTCGGAGTCGTCTGCGATCCAACCGGTGCCGGCGACTCACCCTTGATAATGGAAGAGAGCGCGACCTGCCGGATCACATAGATGTCCGCGATCGTCTCGTCAAACCGGCCACCCGCCGTAAGTGCTTCCAGCAGGCGGTAATCCGCCTTCGGAATGAAGTACGGCCCCGGGCTGTTCACCCCGCCCACCAGGTTGAATGTCTGATTCCGCTGCGACTGCGCCTGCACGCTCACCAGCGGGTTCGTGTCGAACCGCTTCGCCGCCTCTTCCACCGCCGCCCGGGCCTCGTCCGTCGTCATCCCCGCTACTGCGACCCGTCCCAGCTGCGCGAGCTCCACATACCCCCGAGCATCGACGACCACCTCGAACTCCTCGGGCTGCCCTTCCTCGATCAGGTCGTACGCCGTGATCTTCAGTGAATCCCCGGGTCCGATGCGGTACGTCTGCGGCTGCGCGATCAGGTCCTCCGGCGTCGGATCCGAGTACTCCACGTACTCCCCGGTCTCGCCCTCGATCGCCGCGATGCGGTCCAGAATCGGCATCTCGGTCGGCGTGTGCTGCCATCCACCGATCACCGCTGGATCCATGTACGAGTTCACCTCGCACCCAGTCAGCCCCGTCAGCAGACCCGCCATCCCGGCCAGCGCCGCCGCCGTCCGAACCAACCCGCCGGAGATCAAGTGTGAATGCTCAGCCATGAGTGCGATCCTCTCCGATACTCCGCTCGTGCGTCTTTCCGGTCAAAATCCGAACCGACAGCCCACCCCGTCCCAGAGGTGAGCATCAATCATAGTTTCCGGACGATCAGTGGATCGACCGGCGGGACAACCCGAGTTGAACCCACCCTCGGATTTTGCGACCGGAAACCGACGCTCGTTCGCAAGGCGTTTGGTATTCCGGGCGGTCCACCCCTGCTCAGGAGCCGCGCCCGAGGTGTTCCGAGAGTACGTCCGACGAACGTCGGAAGTTTGCGCCCACCTAGACTTCCTCGATGGCTATTCCAGATACCACCCCCGTCGAGCCCACCCAGCCCGGTCGGCCGGCCGATGCCGCGATCGCCCGGACCCTGGCCCGCCACCCCCGACCGCTGGGAGGCGACCCGATCCGCAAGGTCGGGGCCCCATTGGTAAGCCTGAGTGGGATGGTGATCAACAACGCCGAAGGAGCGGTGCAGCACGCTACCCCCAAGCGCAAGCCCGATTGGCTTCGCGCCAAGGTCCCTGGTGGCCCCGGGTACACCCGCCTGAAGGGGATCATGACCGAGCACAAGCTCTTCACGGTCTGCGAAGAGGCAGGATGCCCGAACATGGGCGAGTGCTGGGCCCGAGGCGTCGCCACCATCATGATTCTGGGTGACACGTGCACCCGCGCCTGCGGGTTCTGCAATGTGAAGACCGGTCGCCCACCCTCCTTGGACAAAGACGAGCCCCGCCGCGTCGCCGCGAGCCTCGCCCTCATGGGCCTCAAGCATGTGGTCATTACGAGCGTGAACCGGGACGAGCTCCCGGACGGGGGCGCGGCGATCTGGGCGGAGACCATCGAACGCACGCGCGAATCGTGCCCGAACATGAGCATCGAAGTTCTAATCCCGGACTTCGAAGGGAACTGGCCCGCGTTGCAGATGGTGATCGACGCCAAGCCGCACATCATCAACCACAACCTCGAGACCGTCCGTCGGATGTACCCCGCGGTGCGGCCCAGCGCCAAGTTCGACCGCTCCCTCGAACTCCTGCGCCGAGTCGCGGAGCAGGGTATCGCGGCAAAGACCGGCATCATGGTGGGAATCGGCGAACGCGACGAGGAAGTTCTGGGGCTCATGCAGGACGTGCAGGCAAAGACCGCCGGGACCCACGCGGGCGGCCCCACTTCCTGCTCGGTGCTCACCATCGGACAGTACCTGCAGCCGACGCGGAACCACCTCCCCATCGATCGCTGGGTCCACCCGGACACCTTCGCGATGTACCGGGAAGAAGGGCTTCGGATGGGGTTCAAGGTGGTCGAGGCCGGGCCCCTGGTCCGGTCGAGCTACCACGCGGACCACCAGGCCGACACATTGTCGAACATCATCGACCAGCGCACCGCAGGGAAACGGTGACGGAGAAGCTCGCGTTGCCGAGGGTTCGTGGTAGACTGAGGCTGTGATCCTCGGTGCATCGCAATCCGACGGCAAAGCAGGCATCGTCGCTCGGATGCCGGGCTCCTTCATCGCGAAGGAGCAGGTCTATCGGAGTCAAACGAGCTTTCCACGCCACGAGCACGAGTTCTCGAGCCTCTTCGTCATCTTGGACGGAGTTGTGAGAGATGAATCGGGAAACGCGAACCTCGACTGCCGCGCGGGTGCCATCGGCTTTGTGCCCGCGGGTGAGGCGCACGCGAGCCGCTTCGGCGATCGGCCGGTGCACGGCCTCACGGTGATCCTGGATGAGTCGTGGCTGACCCGCGCGGGCATCGACCGCGCGGAACGCGCGAGCGCCCGTCGACGGCGCGTCGGGTACGCCCCAGCGGGACGGACCGCTGTTCCGGCGATGAAACTCAACACCGCGCTGCGCAGGCCCGACGTCGGCGCCGGGCTCGCGACCGAAGAACTGCTCCTGGATCTGCTGGCGGCCGCGCTCCCCGACGACGAGGCCGAGTCCCAAGCCAAGAAGGACGCACGTGATCGCGGGTGGATCGTTCGGGTCACCGAACTCTTGACCGAGCGGTGCGATTATCCGATCTCCCTTGCGGAGGTCGCGCAATGCGCCGGTCGAAACCACGCCCACGCGGCAAGGGCGTTTCGGGCGGCGACCGGGTCATCGATGACCGAGCACATGCAGACCGCACGCGTCACACGCGCATGCACCCTCCTGCGCACCACGCGGGCCAGTGTTGTCGAGATTGCGCTGCGGGTGGGGTTCTTCGATCAGGCCCATTTCACGCGGGTGTTCCGACGCGTGATGGGCGACACCCCGGCACGGTACCGCGCATCGTTGCGCTGAGAGGACGGATCGTCCCGATCGCTTCGCCCGGCGACGAGGTTTGATACGCTCACGACGCATGGAACCCGCTGAACTCATCATCCGGCACTTCCGCTCGGGACACCGCTGCCTGCGCATCTGCACGACCGAAGAGGCCGAGGCCTCGCACGCCGCCGTATCCGCCGCGATGACCCTCTCGCTGCCCGTGTTCGCGTGGACCGCGGTTCGCGGGGTACACGACGGCCTGATCGCATCAAGCCCCGGCGTGCCGGATACCGAGAATGCCGCGGCAGCGCTGTTCCACCTCTCCCGCAACGCGGGGCCGGCGATGATCGTGCTGTTCGACGTGATCCCGCACCTGCGGCAGGATGCACGCACGCTGCGTGCGCTTCGCGAACTCGTGGGAGTGGTGGGGGAGCAGGGCGGCGTGGTGCTGCTGATCGATCACGAGGCCGACGTGCCGCCGGTCATCCGATCGCACTGCGCGGAGATCGAGCTGGCCCTCCCGGACCGCGAATCCATCGAGAAAATCGTGCGGTCGACGCTCCGTGAGACCCACCGCGAGCTCCAGTCGCGAGGGCTTGCCCTGGATGCAACGCTCTCGCGCGAGGAGTTCGCGACGATCCTCAGAAACCTGCAGGGGCTCAACGCGCGGCAGATCACGAGAATCGTCCGCGAGATCTGCTCCGACGACATGCGCGTGAGCATCGAGGATCTCAACCGCATTATCACGATCAAACGCTCGATGCTCCGCGACGGCGGGGCTCTCGAAACGGTGGAAGCCCCCGTCCGGCTCGAGGAGATCGGCGGCCTCACCCGGCTCAAGCAATGGCTCGCCGCACGCGAGCCCGCGCTCCGCGACGGAGCAGAGAAGCACGGCCTGCAAGCCCCTCGCGGCGTGCTGCTCCTGGGCGTGCAAGGCGCGGGCAAGAGCCTCGCCGCAAAGGCGATCGCAACCGCGTGGGGACGCCCCATTCTCCGGCTCGATGCCGGTGCGCTGTACGACCGCTACGTCGGCGAGAGCGAGGCAAGGCTCCGCGAGGCCCTTCGCCAAGCGGAAGCGATGGCCCCTGTCGTGTTGTGGATCGACGAGATCGAAAAGGCCTTTGCGTCGGCCGCGTCCACGTCGTCGGACGGCGGGCTGTCGCGCCGCATGTTCGGCTGTCTGCTCACCTGGATGCAGGAACACCGTGCGCCGGTGTTCCTCGCCGCCACCGCGAACGACATCGAGGCCCTTCCCCCGGAGCTCCTCCGCAAGGGTCGATTCGACGAGATCTTCTTCGTCGACCTCCCGGGCGCACAGGCACGCCAGGACATCGTCGCGATTCACCTCAAACGCCGGGGCAAGAACCCGGACGACTTCGATCTCGCGGCCTTGGCCGCCACGGCCGAGGGATTCAGCGGCGCCGAGATCGAACAGGCGATCGCGTCGTCGATCACGGAGGCGTTTGCAGCGGGCGCGGCATTCGGAACCAGCGCCGTAGATGCCGCGATGCGGTCGAGCCCGCCGCTGAGTGTGACCATGCGCGAGAAGATCACAGCCCTGCGCCAGTGGGCGAAGGGTCGCTGCGTGCCCGCTGACTGATCGCTCCGAACTCAGGCCTTCTTGAGGGTGTGCCGGATCACGCTGAGCGATGGTACCGGCGGGTGCTTGAGCTTGTACCTGTACGCGCGGAAGTCGTCGATCGAGTGCCCGATCCTCGCCACCGCCGACGCGACCATCTCGCGGTACCGCGGAATGGATCCGATCGAGCCGTCCGGCAGGCCGATCCCAAGGTCGTGGATCTCCTGCGGCACAGGCAACTGCAGCGCGTACTTCGGCCCGTGCAGCGGGTACAGCGGCCCACCTGGCAGCTGGCTGTACACGTGCGCATTCATGTCAAGCCTGAAGTCCAGACTCCGATGAATGTACAGGTCGTGCACAAACTCCGCGGCAGGCGTCGAGATCACCGCGCCGTGCTCGCCGTGTTCGCCCGGGTACGACTCGGTATCCCCCGCGAAGTTGCGGTCGACCCATCCGAGGAAGACGTCCGAGCACGCCGTGTTGCCGACCTCGTTCCCTTCGATCAAGTAGCTCCGCGACTTCGCGTCACGCTCGAAGATCTTGAGCGTCGGCAGTGGGTCGGAGCCGAAACCCTTCATCAAGGGAGCCTCGCCCCGGACCACGCTCGCATCCAGCGACTCGAACCCCGCGGCCGATTCCGGCCGGATGTCCGCGTCGGAGTCCCAGATCCTGCGGGTCGCGACCTCCCACGACACATCCACCCGCAGCCGCCGGAACCCACCAAACCCGCACAACGTCGCACAGTCCAGCCGACCCGGCTTCGAGCCCGGCGACACGAACTGCGCGGCAAGCTGCACGTCAACACGCACGCCCCAGATCGCGCTGTTGGCGAGGTAGCCGTCGCGACGGAAGACCTCCATGCGTTTCTCGGTGGACCGCTTCGACACCACGCTCGCCATGATCTCGAGCGTCTCGCGATCGCCGGAGTGCACATCCACAAAGCGGTCAAAGTCATCCATTGCCCGCCAGACGCCGTCGAGCCGAGCCTCTGGCACGCCCCGACGCGCGAGCGCTTCGACGAGCAACTTAATGCTCGGCCTCCGAGGAACGTGCGCCACTGCTTCCCAGGCATCGTCTTCACCAACGAGCCGGGCCACGCGCCACGTCAGCGTCTTGTCCAGCCCCAGTTGGCGAGACATCTCCTGCGGCTCATCCACCGGAGCGCCCGCGGTCGCCAGGACTTCGGCGAGTGCGCGACGAAGCCTGTGGACTACCGCGGTTCCTTCCTCGAAAAACGGTTTGGTTTCCAGACGCGTCATGCGAGTTCGTCCTCCGCCTCTCGTAACCGGCAGTCTAGCAAAAATCGCCGCCCACCAGTACGGGGGAGCAAAGATTTCTCTAGAGAATCCTGCGGCCGAGTCCGAAGTTCGTGCTCCAACGTCCGAGATCTAGATCTCCCAGGGCCATGCGATCCGGACCCCGTCAGCGACCAGATCCCGCTGGAACTCCTCGATCAGCTCCGCGCTCTCGTGGATCTCCGCCGCCTCGCGCTTGTGGGCGATACACCACGCTGCAAGGGCGCCCGCCGCTTCCCCGATGTTCCACTCCACCGCGTGCATGCGGTAGCAGCCGTTGGTGATATGGGTGACGCCGATCCCCTTTCCCGCCGCGAGCAGGTTTCGGCATCGGGTGGGGATGAGGGACCCCATCGGGATCCGGAAGGGGGCCGCCGGGACATAGACGCTGTTGCGGCCGGCGGTCGAGGGGTGGAGGTCGAGGGTGTAGTGGCCGATTCCCACCGAATCCGCGAACGGCTCGGACCGGCCGAACGGGGCCTCATCCATATAAGGACGGTTCTCGGCGCGACGCTGCTCGGTGCCGATGTGGCCCTCGTGGACGATGGTCCGGGCGTGGAGTCGCCGGGGCTCGCGGATGTAGGGGGCCATCGCAAACCCGTCGGGGGTCCCCAGTTCCTCGCCCCGGAGGGCGAGACCGGGGTAGCCAGTGCCACCATCGTGGCGGGGCGCGGCGGTCTGCATCCAATACAGGAGGCACAGTGATTGCTCGCGTGCCTCGCGGTATGCGAGTTGCTGCTGGGCCTCCGAGACTCCTAAGAGGGGCCGCCGCCAGTAGTCCATCTGGACCCAGTTCACCAGGCAAAGGTCGGGCGGGTGCTGGGAGCCGGGGGTGTAATGGTTGGCATCGACGATTCGGCGGTAGCGCCAGAGTTCCCACTCTTTGTCAGCGGGTTCATCGGGCCACGGGACGAGGCGGAGCGTTCTGCACCCCGCGTCGTTGTGGCTCGGGACGAGCCAGGAGAACAGGGGACCGCACCAGGCCGGCTTCATCTCGGGGGTGTAGCGGGCCCACTCGTCGTATGCCGCGGGCTTGGGGATGGTGAAGTTGGCACCGGGTTCGTGGGTGATGGCGAAGCACCAGGAGAAGGCCTGCTGGTTGGTGGGGTCGTCGGGGCCGTCGCGACCGTGGAGTTCGCCGAAGGTGGCGCGGCCTTCGGCGCCGATGGAGTGCTCGATGCCGGCGAGGGGGTAAAGGTCACCGAGTTCGGTGGCGTCGAGGATGATGGGCGCGGAGATGGTGACGGGGCCTTCCGGTCCATCGAGCGTGACGGAGGTTACGCGGTCCGAGGCGGTCGTCGCGCTGCGGGGCGTGCACGACGTCATGACGGTGACTGTGCCGGCCTCGATGAGCGGGCGGAGCATCTCGCGGAGGACGGTGTGTCCGATGCGGGGCTCGAAGCACAGACGGCTGACCCAACCGCTGCCGGGGTTGAAGTGCGTCTGGGCGCGAGCCTCGTCGGTCAGGGAGCGATGGTCTCGGTACCACGCGCGGACCAGCTCGCGAAAGTGCTGGTAACGGCGGGTGGCACCGACGGTCTCGACCCATTGGTTCTCGTCGGGGGGCACCGCTTGAGACGTGAGTTGGCCGCCGATCCAATCGGTCGGTTCGGTGACGATGCACTTGATCCCGCGTGATCCGCAGGCGAGCGCAGCAGCGACGCCACCGGTGCCGCCGCCGACGATGAGGACCTGTGTGGTGAGTTCACGGGGCAAAGGTCATCCTTTCACGGCACCGGCGAACATCTCGGTGCGGAGGAATCGCTGGCAGATCACCAGCACGATGAGAACGGGGAGGAGCGTGAGGACGGCGGCGGCGTAGGCTGCGCGGAGGTTGGTCGAGAACTGGCCGAGGAGCGCGTTCACGGCGACCGGGAGCGTCTGATGATCGCGGGCCTCCAGGACAATGAGGGGCCACAGCAGTTCGCTCCACGCGCCGAGGAAACTGAAGAGCGCGAGCGTTGAAAGGGTCGGCGCGGCCAGGGGTAGCATCACGTGGATGAACGTGCGCCAATGCCCCGCGCCGTCGAGTTCGGCGGCCTCGCAGAGTTCCTCGGGGACCGCGGCGAAGGCCTGGCGGCAGAGGTAGATGCCGAAGGCTGACACGGAGAACGGGATCACGGCGGCGATCAGTGTGTCGTACATGCCCAGTCCGACGACGGTGCGGAACATCGGCGTCATCAAGACCTGCTCGGGGATCATCATCGTCGCGAGGATCAGCACGAAGACGGTGTTGCGGCCGCGGAACTTCATCCGCGCGAGCGGGTACGCGGCGAGCGCGGCGATGAGCACGTTGGTCGCGGCCCGTGCGGTAGTGACCAGGAGACTGTTGACGAGGGGTGTTGAGAGTCCGCCGGTGGTCCAGGCCGCCCCGAAGTTCTCGAGGGTTGCGCGGCCTTCGAGTAGGGGCTTGAGCGCGCCGGAAACGGTGGTCATGTCCGAGCCGGCGGGCTGGATCGCGATGACAAGCAGCCAGAGCGCGGGGCCGACCGCCGCGAGCGTCAGCGCGAAGCCCAGGGTGTAGAGAAGCAGTGTGTGGAATCCGGGCCGAGTCCTCATGCGTTCGCCCTCCCCATGCGGAGGTTGATGAGACTGAACGCGAGGACCACCACGAACAGCAGAAGGCCCAGGGCGGAGGCGAGGCCGTACTCCCCTTCTTCGAACGCGACGCGGTAGATAAGGGGGACCATCGTCAGTTGGTTCGTCGGAACGCCACGCAACGTGACGAAGACCTCTTCGAACACCTTGAGCGCGGAGATGGAGGAGACCACCGCGACGAGCGCGATCGAGGGCTTGAGCGCCGGGAGCGTCACGGATGTGAACGTGCGGAAGGGGCCGGCGCCGTCGATAGCCGCGGCCTCGCGGAGCGACGCGGGAACCCCGGCGAGCCCGGCGAGGAAGATCATCATGTAGAAGCCAAAGCCCTTCCACAGGGTGACGAGCATCGCGGAAACAAGCGTGAAGGGGTGCTCGGTGAGCCAGTTGATCGCGGGAACTCCGAGCGAACCGAGGCTGCGGTTGATGAGCCCGGAGTCTTCGTCGAGGAGCACGCGCCAGGCGAGCGAGGCGACGATGCCGGGCGTGACGACGGGGAGGAAGAGCGCGATGCGGAGGTAGGCCATGCCGCGGAGCTTCGCGTCGATCGCGATGGCGGCCAGGAGGCTGACGACGATGATAGCGGGTGTGACGGCGAGGTAGAGCACGCTGTTGAGCAGGCACGACCAGAACCGCTCGGACGCGAGCGCTCGCGTGTAGTTGGAGAGCCCGGCGAAGGTGGCCGGGGTGAACGCGTTGAACCGTGTGCAGGAGTAGTACAGGACTTGGAACGCGGCGGCGATCGAGAACGTGCCGAGGATCACCGCCGCTGGGAAGAGGTAGAGCCAGGGGATAGCGGCGTTGGAGCGTCGGCTCATGGCGAGGGCCTCGCTGCCGGGCGCGGGATGGCGTCGGTCGTGGCCTCGGTTTCTTCGGCGAGGAGGGAGTTCCACTGCTCGTCGACACGGGACATCGCCGCGTCGAGCGGCGAGCCTTCGAGCAGCAC
>JBEIUO010000545.1:0-2873 GCA_040374335.1 Phycisphaeraceae bacterium | reverse complement strand
GAAGTGCCGGTCCTCGAAGAACTCGGCCCTGGAAGCCAGATGCCCGACGGCACCCCGTTCCTCATGAAGCTCGAAGCCTGGCCCGGGGGCCGACTGTTCCGCGATCTTGGTAACAACACAGGGCACTTCTGGGGCACCGTGCAGGTTATCAAGCCGCCGACACTGCTCGAGATCTGCGGCCCTATGTTCATGTCGTACCCCGCCATCAACTTCGTCCAGTACCGGTTGACCGCCGTCGGTGAGCACACACGCCTCTCCCTCACCCATCGCGCCATGGGGCTCATCACGCCCGAGCACCGCGACAGCGTGCACAAGGGCTGGGGCCACGGCCTCAACCGCATCGTCGAGATCGCCCAGGTCAAGCTCGCTGCCCAATCAAGCCCACGCGCCTGAGTGGTCCCGTCGAACGCTGGCACGCTCCACAGCGACAAGGCCCGCCACATGCTGGCCAAGGTAATGCGACGCCCATGCTGTTGCGATCGCTCCGGGGGGTGCGATAAGCGCCGCAGTCGCCCCGAAGCGTTGTAACGGACGCAATCCATTCGGCGACGCGAAGTGCCCCCTCCTCCGCACCACCGCCTCCGCCCTTGTCGCCTCGCGCACCTCTTCACAATCGCGGCGTCACTTTGTAAACTCTCCGCGTGCCAATCATCATCTCAGGCCGCACGCTCGGTTCCCGCCAGCCACTCTTCGCCGACTGGTCAATCTCCATCCCTCCCGACGACTTCGGGGGCGGTGGGGGGCTGACGCTCCGCGACCTCATCACGAAAGTCGTCCTGGCAGAGCTCGAGGCCTTCGCGCAGCGCCGCGAAGCCAGGCGCCTCGACCGAGTCTTGACCGTCCACCAGATCGACCGAGACGCTGCCGCGGGCAGAGTTTCTCCGGAAGGTCGCGAGAATCACCCCGGGCCCGCTTCCGCCGATGCCGTCGATACCGCCTTGCAAGCCTTCGAGGATGGTTTGTATCTTGTCGCCATCGACGGCGTCGAGCAACGGGACCTCGACGCCCGAGTCTACCTCGCCGCCGACAGTCGCGTAGCTTTCATCCGCCTCGTGTTCCTAGCAGGAGCCTGATCGTGCCCAGAAGCGCTCATCGGCGTCGCCAGCTGGAGGAGCAGTCCGACCCGCAGTGGCTCAAGGTCAAGCTCTCCGCGGTGAAGGACCTCCCCGGTGTCGGAAGGTGGCTCAAGCGGCGGCTGAGTTTGGACTCGATCTTCGATGACATCGAGGGGCCGTGTCCACCCGATGTGGCTCCGGAGCAAGAGGTGTTCGGCCCGTCGTCGCTCCCCGATGCCGACCGCCTCGCGCTATTCGGGCAAATCTTCCCTAAACTTGCGCCACACATCGAGACCACGTGGCAGCGTCTCGTGACCGCGACCTACTCGCCGCTCGCTTGGGAACCATGCCCGTTCCGCGCACCCGACAAACCCGTCGTGGTAGCCCGAATCCGTGACCAGTGGTTTGCATCACTCGTTCAGGAACTCGAGGGCTTTGATCCCGACCCAGAATGGGTCGCCGCCTGGGCCGGACACCTCGATGAGGAGACGCTCGATGCCTCATCATTGGTCCTCGCCGCCGTGATCGACACCGGCGGCAAACAGGGAGAGGCGGTCCTCCAGATCCTCAAGGACTCCGCCTCCAACCAGCACGACATCGGGATCATGGGCGCGCACATCATCCGCGCGCTCCTCGGCTGCAACCGCCCCGACGCCTGGGAGTTCATCGAGAATATGCTCCTCGCCGCCCAACGCGAAGAAGGCCTCCGCCAGTGGATCTTGGAAGCCGCTGACTCCGCCCACCCCGGCGCGTTCCGCCACATGCTCGGCGTGATCGCCGAACACAACCTCACCCGCTTCGCCGCGACCGTTCGTGCCATCGACGTCTGGTTCGGCATGCGGTGGGACTCCATGTCCGTCAAGCACGCGCACTCCATCGTCGAACGCGCCATCACGCTCCTTGACAGCAAAAAGGAGCGAGCCGCCGCGCTCGCCGGCAAGGACCCCGAGACCGCCTACCTCGCGCTCTGGTGCGAGGCCACCAGCGACGCGCACGCCGCCAGCCTCTCCGCGTGCGCGCTCGTGAAGGACCGAGCGCCCGAACGCCGCTGGGTCGGCGTCCACGCCCTCAGCATCTTCGGCCTTGTCGAGTTTCGCGATCGACTCAAGGACAGCCTCGCCGACGAAAGCCTCGCCGTTGCCGCCCGCGCCCTCGATGCCCTCGAAGCCGCATGGCCAGCCGTACCCGACGAGAAACTTTCCCCCGACACCATCCGCTTCAACGCCGCCAGCTTCGAGCAACTCGTCGCGCTCATGAACCGCCTCCCCGCGAAGGACGTCGCGTTCAAACCGCTCGTCTTCCCCTGGGGCCGCACCAAACTCCCCGCCCACGAGGTCGGCGAGTTGCTCGTCCGCTTTTGCCCGGAGTCCTCCGCCCAGCGACTCATCGGTCTCCTCGACCGCCTCGATCCCGACTCTCGCTGCGCAGCCGCCCGCCTCCTCGCCGGTATCGGCCGACAGCACTGGACCGGCATAAAGGTCCCCAACCCCAAGCCCCTCGCCCCCCATTCCCGCGAGGCCCTCATCGCCATGCTCGCCGACACCTCACCTGAGGTCCGCAAGCAGGCCAGCGTTCTCCTCGCCTCCGAACCCCCAACCCCCGCCGAAATCGCGATGCACGAGTCGCTCTGCGAGCGCAGCGCCAGCGACACCCGCACCCGCGCCCTCGAACGCCTCGCCGCCCAGCCCGACGCCACCGCAATCGCCTCCGCCCAGCGCCTCCTCGCCGGAAAAACCGCCACCTCCCGCGCCGGTCTCGACCTCCTCCGCGCCCTGGTCGAGAAGGGCCGAGCACACGACGCCGCCGTCGCCCTCGCCG
>JBEIUO010000021.1:0-11416 GCA_040374335.1 Phycisphaeraceae bacterium | reverse complement strand
TCAACGCCGTCGCGCACGCTGTCCCAGCGCTTCTTGTAGTCGTCCATCATGTGGAACTCGCGACCGTAGCCTGTAGAGCCGCGGACGTTGGGTTGCATCACGCCGAACCCCTCGTTCAGCAGATACTGGATCGTCGCCGAGAACGTCGGACGAGACTGACCCTCGGGCCCACCGTGGTAGTTCACGACGAACGGGATCGACGTGCCCTTCGTGTAGCCCTTGGGCAACCACAGGAACGCCGGCACCTCAAGGCCGTCGAAGGCCTTGTACTTGACGAGCTCGGGGAGCGGGAACCCGGAGAGATCCAGGCCCTGAGTGTCCGCCGTGGTGATCTGCCTGGCGAGCAACTGCCCGTCGCTCGCGGTGGGGATCTTCGTCGTGAACGCAAGACCCGGGGTTCTTGCGTTGTTCAGCGACCAGATGATCCGATCGCCATCCAGACTCGCGAGGCTGACAACGCCCGGCTCGATCGCCGGCAGGCGAACCTCGTCGAAGCTCGGCAGGCGGTACACATGCAGCTTGCCGTAGCCGTCCTCGTTGGTCACCACCGCGAGCAGCGTCTTGTCCTCGTTCATCGACGCGCCCTCGACCTCGAAGGCATCGAGCGAGGGGATCGGCTTGGTCATCGTGCCGTCCGCGAGGTTCCTGCTGAAGAGCTGAGCCTTCCCGCTCTGGAAATCGCTCACCAGCAGCGCCGTCTGGTTGTCGGGCATGTACGAGACCCAGTCGGAAGCGCTCGTCGCCGTTCCCGCCTTGGGCGTCATGTCCGTCATCTCGCCCGTCATCACGTTCAACTCGAAGACCGACGTGTCCGACGCCGACCGGTACTCACCCACCAGCAACTTCGTCTGGTCCGGGTTGATGTCCGAAGCGCCCCAGCTCCCCGGCTTGCCCATCAGCTTCGTCGTCTTCCCCGTGGCCAGGTCGTACCGGTACACGTAGAAGTCGTTCGGGCTCTCCGCGTTCCCGGTGAACACAAACCCGGAGGAATCACGCAGCCAGAAGTTCGCCGCGAACTGCACCTTGGCGTCGTTCGCCGCCGGCGTCACGTCCATCGTCTTCGCGTCCATCACCGAGATCTGTGTGTTCTCGTTCCCGCCCACCGCGTGGAACAGCAGAATCTTCGTGCCGTCCGGCGAGAGCGAGTACCCCGACAGACCGTCCGCGAAGCTCGTCAGCTTCGTCATCTTCGCGCCGGGCCCCGCCGACTCCCCTTCCACCTTGTACAGCTGGAAAATCCCCTCCGGCCAGTCCCGCACGTACATCGTCCCGTCCGGCGCGATGCTCGGTGCGCCGGGAGTCCGGATCTTCAGGAATCGCTCGAGTGTTGAAGCCCCCCTCCTCCGCCGCTGCGACCGGGCTCGTCGCCACCGGGTCAGACGCGACCGCAACGCCAGCGAAGGAAAGCAGGAACGCCACAGACAGCAGGGTGTTTCGGGTGATCATGCCCATAGGGTAGGCACCGGGGCCTTCCCCTCACCACGCCCCCTCGCCCCCTCCTCCCCGCTCACTCCGCCCGAGGCTCCACCCGAACCAGCCGCGCATTGAGCAACTGAACCGCCTGGCGGACCAGCGGGTGCTCGTTCATGTTCGGCAGGGCCTTCGTCTCCGCAGCCATGACGGGGGCCTGGGCCTCCGCGGCGGCACTGAAGTCCACCTTCATCGTGCGCCCGAACGCCGCGTGCAACGCCGTTTCGATCTCGTACGTGTGGGACCTCGCCGTCGAGATCAGCTTCGAATCAACAACCACCACCGCGCGGTCGTGGCTCGCCTCCCGCAGCGACATGTCCCCAACGAGAATCTCCAGCCGCCGGTTCCCGCCGCACGCCCGCTCGACCCGGTTCCACATCTGCGCGACGTCCGCCAGTTCATCAGCAGTGGGGGGCTTGAGCGCGGGCGTCGCCGGTTGCTTCGCCTCCGATGGGCCCGGCTGCGGACGTCCAACCGGCGCTGCGGCCGTTGGCCGATTCTGGACGGTCGGCGTCGGGGCCACGGGTTTCGGGGGAGGAACGGCGGACGGCGCGGGAGCGGCCGCCGCCGTCAGCGTTTTTTTGGCTCGGGCACTCCCGACATGCCCCGGCCGGTCACCAGGGCCGCCGCGTCCGCGATCTTCTCCGTCAAGGCCAGCCGCACGAGTACCGCTTCGAAAAGAATCCGGGGCACCGCGCTGTTCTTCGCCGCACGCTGCACGTTCTCGCACAGCACGATCATGTGGCTCAACCCCGCCGCGTCAAACTTCTCCGCACGCGCCGCCTCCGCCGCCCGGTTGTCATCGGTCAGTTCCACGAGGGGCGTCTTCGGGCCGGCCGCCGCGAGCACCATCAGGTCCCGCAGCCTCGCGAGCAGCGAGTCCAGCGCCTGATCCGTCGAGGTGCCCCGGTCGAGCAGCGCCTGCGCCTGCGTGAGAACCTCACCCGCGTCGCCCTCCGCGATCGCGTCGATCATCTTCGACGTCACTTCGCGGTCCGGCAGCCCCAGCAACTCTTCGAGCAGCTTCAGCGTGAGGTGCTTCTGCCCCGACGCCAGAACGCGGTCCAGCAGGCTCAGCCCGTCACGCATCGACCCCGCGGCGATCTTCGCGATCGTAAAGAGCAACTCCGGGTCCGCCGTGGGCGTCTCCTGTTTCACCACGTTCCCGAGGTGTTCCGCGATCTGCGTCGTCGAAATGTTCCGGAAGTCGTACCGCTGACAGCGCGACTGAATCGTCGCCGGCACCTTCTGCGGGTCCGTCGTGCACAAGATGAACTTCACGTGCTCCGGCGGCTCTTCCATGATCTTCAGCAACGCGTTGAACGCGTTGTTCGAGAGCATGTGCACTTCGTCGATGATGTAGATCTTGTACTTGCCCCGCAGCGGCCGGTACGCCGAGTTCGCGATCAGCTCCCGCACGTTCTCGACGCCCGTGTTGCTCGCGGCGTCGATCTCGATCACGTCCACGTCCTTGCCCGTCATGATCGCCGCGTCCACGTCCGGCGTTCCGCCGTTGAGCGCCTTCGCGAACAGCCGCGCCGACGTGGTCTTTCCCACGCCCCGCGTCCCGCAGAACAGATAGGCGTGCGCGACGCGGTTCGCGTCGATCGCATTCTGGAGCGTGCGTGCAATGGGGGCCTGCCCTACGACCTGGTCGAAGGACTGAGACCGGTACCGGCGTGCGAGGACGGTGTAGGACATGGCCGGAGTTTATCGCGTGCATCCCGCCCCGCGACCGCGGAAGCAAGGGAAAGAAGAAAACCCCGCGCGACCGACGGCCAGGACACCGACGGCACCGGATGAAGCTCGCTTATGGCTGCTGCGGTCAAGCCCTGACCAGGTTCACGGTCCACCCGTGCACCGGGCCCGGCCGTCGGTCGGGCGGGGTTCTGGATCCAGTATAGCCGTCAACTCCGGCCCGCGGGGTACCGCCTTGGCGACCCCCGCTCCGCCGTCAATCCTCCGGAATCGCGTCGCTCGAGGCGATCTCCCGGAACTTGTGCCGCAGCTTGCGGGTCACCGGGCCCTCGCCCGAACTGATCCGGTGCGGCTCGTTGTCGATATCGACCTGGTTCACCGCGATGATCTCCGCCGCCGTGCCTGTCAGGAACACCTCGTCGGCGTTCAGCACGTCATCAAGACGCATCATCTTCTCCGTCACCGTCAGCCCGCACATGGGGGCCAGCTCAGACATGACGAAACGACGCGTCACGCCCTCCAGCAGCCCGCTCTCCCCGCTCACCGGCGGCGGCGTCAGGATCTTCCCGTCCTTGATCACGAAGATGTTGTCGCCCGTGCACTCGGTCACCCAGCCGTCGGTCGACAGCATGATCGCCTCGTCGCACCCCTGCTCGATCGCCTCCACCTTCGCCAGAATGTTGTTCAGGTAGTTCAGGCTCTTGATCCGCGGGTCCAGGCACGCCACCGGCGTCTTCGGCCGCTTGGCCACAACCACTCGCATTCCCGACTCATAGAACTCCGGCGCGTACAGGCGGATCTGGTCCGCCACGCAGATGATCCCCGGCATCGGGCAGCGACGGGGGTCAAGCCCCAGCGTCCCGAACCCGCGCGTCACCACCAGACGGATGTACCCGTCATCCAGGTTGTTCGCCCGGATGCACTCCCGCTGGACTTCTTCCATCTCCGCCGGCGAAATCGGGATCTTCAGATGAATCCGCTCCGCGCACCGGTACAGCCGCTCGATGTGCTGCTGGCACTTGAAGATCTTGGACTTGTAGACTCGGATCCCCTCAAACACGCCGTCGCCGTACAGCAACCCGTGGTCGTACACGCTCACGAGTGCCTGGCTCTTGGGCACCATCCGGCCATTCACCCACACGAGCGGCTTCTCGCCGATCTCCGCCGGGCTCGGCCACAGCGACGCAAGCTTGTTCAAGGGACGGGGAGGCAGTGCTTCGGGTGTGTTGTGCATAGGTGCGCTGCTGGTCGTGGCGGTCACGGGCAAACCTGCGGGCGGGAATCCTCTCCGCGCGCGGGCCCGTTGAGCTGCTCCGCACGCGAACACTCGCGATGATACGCCCCCCGTTTCCCCTCCGCGTCCTTCCTCCTCAGGCTTCGCGAACTTCCGCGCCCACCGCCGCCTTCAGGTGCGAAACCACCGCCGCCGCCGGGGCATCGATCTCCTCGTGACGCAGCGTCCGCTCACCGTCCCGGAAAACCAGCCGCAGCGTCACTGACTTCTTCCCCGCCCCGATCTGCTTGCCCCGGTACGTCCCCACAAAGCCGCACCCCTCCAGCCATGGCACCTTCGACGCCCGGACCCCCGCCTCGACCTGCGAGTAGGTCACCGTCTCCCCGACAATGAACGAGATATCCCGCTCAATCGCCGGGAACGCCGGCAACGCGTTCACCTTCGACCGCGCCGGGAACGCCGCGATCAGCCCCGCCAGCGACAACTCCGCGCCCACCACCGGCGTCTCCAAATCAAAGCCGCCCAGCACCGCCGGGCTGACCACGCCCACATACCCCAGCCGCTGCCCGTTCAGCATCAGCGACGCGTACCCCTCGCTCCCGATCGCCCCGCTGTGCGATTCCCCCGGAACAAACTCCAGGTTCGCCGCCGGCCCCGCGAGCGCACGCACCAGCGATCCGATCGCTCCCTTCATCGTCCGCAGTCCCTGCTGAATATCCGATACCCCCGCCGTCTTCCCCGCGAACGGGCAATCCACCAGCATCGCCACGTTCACGTTCTCCACGCTCGCTCCCCCGGGCTGCTGCGCGAAGACCGACCCCGTCTCGAACAACCGGATGCCCCCCTGAACCTCCACCCGCGCGTTCCGATTCACCCGACGGCTCGACAGCAACCCCACCAGCACGCTCGGACGCAGCGCCGGCTCGTGCGCGCGACGCTCGTCGTCCACCTCGACCCGCTCCAGCCCCTTGGGCATGAACGCGTCCGCGTGCTCCCTCCCGCAGAAGGAGAACGTCACCGTCTCGAAGAACCCCAGCCCCGTCAGCGTCGACGAGATCTCCCGCCGCGCCGACTCCGAGTTCTGCGGACCCTTCACCGCCAACGTCATCCGCGGCGAGACCGGGATCGCGTCCAACCCCTTGATCCTCGCGACCTCCTCGATCAGGTCCACCTCCCGCGTCAGGTCCGGGCGGTACACCGGCGAAACCGCCGCGACCTCGTCACCCGCCCTGCCGATCGGTTCGATCGTCACCTCGAGCCGCCGCAGAATCTCGAAGCACTCCTCCCGCGACACCTCGATGCCCAGAAGCTCGCGCACCTTCGTCGGACGGAAGCGGATCCGCGTCGGCGACGGCAGCGGGCTCCCCGCCGACAGCAACTCGCCGCACACCTTGCCCCCCGCGACCTGCAGAATCAGCGATGCGCCCCGGTTCGACGCCTCTTCCAGCGTCCTCGCATCCACAATCCGCTCAAACCGATGCGACGCGTCCGTCCTTACCTGATGCCGCCGCGACGCCCGTCGCACCGCCACCGGCTCCCAGGTCGCGACCTCCAGCACAACGTTGGTCGTCGTCGCCGACACCTCGGAGTCCTGGCCGCCGATCACCCCCGCCAAGCTCTGGGCCCGTTCGGCGTCCGCCACCACCAGTTCATCCTTCTTAAGCGTCCGCTTCTTGCCGTCCAGGGTGGTCAGGGGCTCCCCGTCCTTCGCCCACCGCACCCGCAACTCATTCCCCGCCAGTTTGTCCAGATCGAACACATGGCACGGGTTCCCACGCTCGAACGCCAGGTAGTTCGTCACGTCCACCACGTTGTTGATCGATCGCTGCCCCACCGACTCCAGCGCAACCCGCAGCCACTCCGGACTCGGGCCAACCTTCACCCCCCGGATCACCCGAGCGGTAAACCGCGGGCACGCCGCGTCCGTCACCATCAACCCCAAGCCCGGCGACGCCGGGTCCGATACCGGTGCCGTGAACGCGGGCGGCCTCACCGCGAACGAGGTGTCCTTCGCGGCGATCTCTCGCGCGAGCCCCAAGTGGGAGAGGCAGTCGCCCCGGTTGGAGGTGACTTCGACGTCGAGGAGGGAGTCCCCGTTGTTATCGGTCGTCGAATCGATAGGGAACCCCGCCGCCATAAGAAGCGTCTCGGCCATGGCGGGGGTCGGGAGGGGGCGAGAAAGGAGGCTGTTGAGCCAGCGGAGGCTGATTTTCATAAGTGCTGACAATAGGGGGTGTAGCGGTGAAAAGGAGGGCGATACATAGGGGCAAACGAAAGACGCGCTCGGTGGAAAAACCCGGAAAGGGGTTGCAAATCTTTACCGAGGCCTTATTCTGGTCGTGTTGGGTGTTCCTCTTCGGACCATTCGGTTCGCTTTGCTTGGTGCGTCGCTGAGCTTCGATTCGTGGAGATGCGGCAATGGGTTCTCCTGAGCGAGAACCGTCTCCTCGGACCGATGGACCTGTGGTCGAGTGTGTGTGTCGGTTCTCTGAGAAAGAGGGTGTTTGATATGTGTAAGAACAAGTTTGCGCTGGCTCTTGCTGGCGCGGCCGGGCTCTGTATGAGCTCCACGGCCTTCGGTCAGGTCTTCAGCTCGACGGACGTTCCGGTGGCGATCCCCGCCTTCGGTGGTTCGTTGAGCACGAACACGGTCGCTGGTGGACCCGGTTCGATCGTCGGCATGCGGGTGTCTTTGAACATCACGCACACCTGGGACGCTGACCTTGACATCGCGCTCGCTGGTCCCTCCGGTACGAACTACCTGAAGCTCTGCGACGACGTCGGCGGCGCCGGCGACAACTTCACCGGCACCGTCTTCGAAGACGGCTTCCCCGGCATTGCTGGCGGCGTGGCCCCCTTCACCGGCACGTTCTCCCCCGAGGGTGGCGCGTCGAACAACCTCGCGCTCGCTGGCCTCTCGCCCCTCGCGAACTTCGCTGGTTTCGCTGGCTCGGCCGCGAACGGCGTCTGGACCCTCCACGTTGACGATCAGGTCGGTGGCGACGCTGGTTCGATCAACTCCTGGTCGATCGAGTTCACGGGCATCGCCCCGCCCCCGCCCCCGCCCCCGGCCGCCGGCGACTTGTGCGCCGACGCCCAGGTGGTGGTTGACGGCGCCTACGCCTACGACCTCACCGTCATGACCAACGAAGGCAACACCGCCGGCGCTTGCGGCGGTTCCGCTGCCGCTGCCGACCAGTGGTACTCCTACACCCCGACCGATGACGGCATTCTCGTGGTCTCCACGTGCGGCCTCACCGGCGGCGACACCGTCCTCGCGGCCTACTCGGACTGCGCCACGCAGATCCTCTGCCTCGACGACTTCTGCGGCCTCCAGACCGAGATCCAGGTTCCCGCCACCACCGGCGTGCCGATCCTCGTCCGCGTCGCTGGCTTCGGTGGCGGTCTCCACGCCGGCCAGGTGAACTTCGCTCTCCTCGCTGGCGACCCGCCCGCGAACGACAGCTGCTCGGGCGCCCTCGCCATCGGCGACGGCTCCGTCGCCTGGGACAACACCTTCTCGACCGAAGAAGGCCCCGACGAGTGCCTGGCCTTCGGCTCGGCTGCCATCAACAGCGATATCTGGTTCCTCTACACCGCCTCCGCGGCCGCTGACGTTCTCGTCATCGACACCTGCGGCAGCACGATGGACACCAAGATCGCCGTCTACGACGCGACCGCCGGCTGCCCGACCGTGAGCAGCTCCATCGCCTGCAACGACGACTCCTGCGGCCTCCAGTCGCGCGTCCGCATCTGCGGCGTCGCTGCTGGCGCTCAGTTCTACATCCGCCTCGGTGCGTTCGACCCGGCCACCTACGGCACGGGCGTCCTCAACATCGCCCCCGGCGTCGCGTGCGACGTCGTTCAGCCCGGCGGCTCGGCGACCGAAGCCGAAGCCTGCGGCGCTGACTCGAACGGTGGTTGCAACCTCGGCAACGCCTACGAGGCCATCTCCTGCGGCAACGCGGTTGTGTTCGGCACCAGCTGGGCCGACGCCAACTTCCGCGATACCGACTGGTACTCCTTCAGCCAGTACGGCGCTGGTGACATCACCGCGACCGTGAACGCTGAGTTCCCCGCTGTGGTCTTCCTCCTCAGCGCCACGTGCCCCCCCACGTTCTTCGGCACCGCCTTCGCCGCCGATGAACTCAACACCTGTGCGGACATCTCCGCCATCGCCACCGGCGCCCCCGCTGGTGACTACTCCGTGTTCGTCTCCACCGGTACGGCTGCCGCGGCGATCTTCGCCGGGTACCCCTGCGGTGGTTCGGGCAGCTGCCCCGGTCAGAACGACTACACCCTGACCGTCAGCACCACCGGTTCGTGCATCCCCTTGGGCGCTTGCTGCGCTCCGGCTGGCTGCTCGATCATGACCGAGGCTGACTGCGTCACCGCTGGTGGTAGCTACCTCGGCGACGAGAGCGTCTGCGAGACCCCGGGTGGCTTCAGCTTCACCGCTGGCACCGCCGCGATCGAAGACATTGCCGACACCGGCAACAACCTCTTCCTCACCGACGACTCCAACGCCAACGCGTCTTTGGGCTTCACCTTCAACTTCTACGGCGTTGATTACCTCGACTGCTTCGTCGGCTCCAACGGCCTGATCGGCTTCGGCGCTGGCAGCAACGTGTTCGGCAACGGCGCGATCCCCTCCGCCGCCCTCCCCAACAACATGCTCTACGTCTACTGGGATGACCTCAACCCCGGCGCGGGTGGTGCGGTTCAGACCGAGACCCGTGGCACCGCTGGCACCGACCTCCGCTTCATCGCGCAGTGGACCAACGTGCCCCAGTTCGGTGGCGCCGATGCCAACACCTTCCAGTGCATCATCTGGGAGAACGGCACCGTCGAGTACCGCTACCAGACCGTCCCCGGCCTCGGTGGTGGCGATGCCACCGTCGGCGCTGAGAACGCTGACGGCACCGCGGCGACCTCCGTTGATGACGCCACCGTCCTCTCCGGCACGTCGCTCTCCGGCGCCTACGCCCCCGGCTCCAGCAACTGCTCCTCCTGCGCTTGGCAGGCCGACGGCTGCTACGCCGACTACAACAACGACGGCAACGGCATCGACGGCGATGACGTCATCGCGTTCTTCGCCGACTGGGACGCGGGCAACGCCTGTGCCGACGTCGACGGCGCGAACGGCGTCGACGGCGACGACGTGATCCTCTTCTTCGGCGCTTGGGACGCGGGTGGCGTGAGCTACCCCGGCTGCTAAGCCCTCTACAAGTTCTGAACTCAGCTCAAACTGACCAGCCCCCCCGGATCACTCCGGGGGGGTTGTGTTTTTCCGCCCGTCATTCCCCCGCCGGGATCCGCCCACGCTTTTCGGACGTATCCTGTCCCTGCCTGGGCATTCGTCCAGAGTGAGGGTGTTCACATGATCCGGTCTCCCCGCCTCTTGACGATCGTCTCCGTCCTCCTGTCCGCGTTCCTGGCTCCCAAAGCCATCGCGCAGGTCTTCTCCTCCTCCTCCCCAACTCCAATTCCCGACACCCCGACCCTCGCGAGCGACCTTCAAGTCACCTCCGGACCCGCCTCCATCTTCGACCTCAACCTGGTCCTCCACATCGATCACACCTGGGACTCCGATCTGGACTTCGTCCTCCTGCCCCCCGGTGGCACCGAGTACCTCCACCTCTCATCCGACAACGGCGGCAGCGGTGACGACTACCAGGTCACCCGCTTCGACGATGCCGCCCCCAACAGCATTTCCGGTGGGTTCAACGCCCCCTTCAACGGCAACTTCCGACCTGAAGGCGGATCCCTGTCTTGGCTCGGATCGATCGCGCTCCCCCCGACGCCCCGGGCCTCCTTTGCCGCGTTCAACGGCCGCCCCGGCTCCGGCACGTGGCGGCTTCTGATCGACGACGACACCAACCAGCAGACAGGAACGCTCCAGTACTGGTCTCTCGAGTTCAACGGGGCCGTTGATCCCATCGGCCCCCCCCCAGTCCCCGGTCGTGCCCAGCCACTGGGGACCGGTCTTGCAACGCCCGGTCGGGCCGAACCCCTCGCGCAGGTTCTGCTCTCCGTTCAGGTGCTCCCCGCCGAGATCCCGCCCTCCACCGGGCTCGCCGTCCGAGTCGACGCCACTCCGATCGGCGGTCTTTCGGTCGTCCTGCTACGCGACGATGGCACCGGTGGCGATGACCTCTCCGGCGACCTGAACTTCAAGGCTCGCCTCACCGTCGACGAGATCGCGGTGGTTGGCGATCAACCGATGGAGTTCGTCGTCACCGATGCCCAGGGGCGCATCGCCACGGGGACAATCCCGTTCGTCGTCCTCCCGCCTCCAGCGCCCAACGACCTCTGCTCCGAGGCGATTGAAGTGCCCTCCGGTGGTCCGTTCCCCTACCTCACGCCACCCGTTTCGATCATCAACAACGCCATCGACCCCGAAGTCCCGCTGTGCATCACAACCGCCTCCCGTGACGTCTGGTACCGGTTCACCCCCGCCCAGACCTCGATCGTTGAACTCTCCACCTGCGTTGCCGACGCTCCCGGATGCTCGGTTCCCGACACCGTGATGTCGGTGTTCGAGAGCATCGACGGATCCTGCGACACCCTCATCCGTCTCGCCTGCCTCGACGACAGCTGCGGCCTCCGTCAGGCCGTCACCCTCGAGCAGCCCTTCGTCGCCGGGCACACCTATTACATCCAACTCGCCAGGTTCGGAAACGCCGACCCCGACTTCGAGACCGACGACATCCAACTCCGAATCCGTCCAACCACCGATGCCTCGGGTCCCAGCGGCGTGGGTGCCGCGGTCCCCGAAGCCGTCCACTTCGACGAGCCTGTCCTGCTGACCGTGACGGTCACGCCGGGCACCGCGCCCGAGAGCACCGGTCTCGCCGTTCTACTCGATGCCACCCCCATCGGTCGGGGCAATCTCCAGCTCAACGACCTCGGCCTCTCCGGCGATCTCGTGGCCGGCGATCTGGTCTTCAGTATCGCCACCCGCATCGCGGCAGGCCCGATCGGGATCAAAGACCTGAACTTCACCGTCGTTGA
>JBEIUO010000122.1:0-6748 GCA_040374335.1 Phycisphaeraceae bacterium | reverse complement strand
GGTGCGCTGTTGCCCTGTCTTCACACCATCCAGCACGAGTACGGGTGGATCCCCCATCAGGCCATGATGGAGATCGCCGCGTTCCTTGAGATCGCGCCCTCGCAGGTCATCGATACCGCCTCCTTCTACGAGGAATACTGGCTCAAGCCCAAGGGCAAGCACCTTGTGCAGGTCTGCCGCTCCATCGCCTGCGAGGTCTGCGGCCACGAGACCATCACCGAGGCCATCAAGGCGCACCTGGGCATCGACGTCGGCGAAACCACCGAGGACGGCCGCTTCACCCTCATCGAGCTCGAGTGCCTCGGGTCCTGCGACACCGCGCCCGTGATGCTCGTCGACGAGACGCTGCACGAACGGCTCACGCCCGAGATGGCCGTCAAGATCATCAGCGCCGTGAAGGACGATCACGGCCACCACCACTGACCCTCACCACGGGAGGCGGGTATGGGCACGGTCATCCTCGTTGTCGTTCTTGCCGTCATCCTCTTCGGCGTGATGGCGTACATCACCTCCGTCGCTCGCGCGGCACCCCCGGTCATCCGGCGTGGTGGGTGCGGCGGTTGCGGTGGTGGGCGATCCTGCTCCGATTCGAACTCGATGCCGTACGGCGTTGCCGCGGGCTCGATGCTCGCGTCCAGTGGCTCCGATGCCCCGATCGACCGCGACCACGACGGCATCCCCGACAACGTTGATCCCGACCACGGCAGCGGCAGCTCCGACAGCGGATCAAGCGACAGCGGCGGTGGGGGGGACTCGGGTGGTGGTGGTGGCGGTGGCGACAGCGGCGGGGGGAGCAGCAGCGACTGACGTCGCGGCTTCCACGTGCCCCGTTACAAACTCACGATCGCGTACGACGGCACCGAGTTCTGCGGCTGGCAGAGGCAGGAGCCTTTCGCGCCCGATGAACAAGAAGAGAGGCCGCGCGACCAGCGGCCGGCGGTCGCCTCACCGACAGCGATGGACGCGGCGAAGGCGTTGCCGCCGCGCGAGGGGGAGACGCGAGCGCGGGTGGCGCTGCGGACGGTGCAGCACGTGGTCGAGCAGGCGGTGATGTCGGTGGTACGCCAGCACGTGTCGCTGGTGGGCGCCAGCCGCACCGACTCGGGCGTGCACGCGCGCGGGCAGGTCGCGGCGTTCACGTGTTCCCCGCGAACCGATGAGATCGACCCGCCGTCGCACGCGGGTTGGCCCGTCGAGCGGGGGACGGATCGGTTGATGCGGGCCATCAACGGCCGACTCCCCGATGACGTGCAGGTGCTCAGCGTCGAGGAAGCGCCCGACGGGTTCAACCCCATCCGGGGCGCGATCGACAAGGCGTACTCCTACACGATCCACGAGGTGCGGCCGCCCCCGCGCGGGCAGGGGCTGCAGGCACTCTGGGGGCGTCGGTACGTTCATCAGGTGTGGGACGAGATCAACGTCGCAGCGATGCAGGAGGCTGCGGCCCACATCGTGGGAGAGCACGACTTCGTCTCGTTCGCGGCGGCCAACCACGGGCGGCTGACGACGGTGCGCACGGTCTTCGGGTGCGCCGTGACGTCGCTGGGCGAGGTGGAGAACGGGCACCGGCTGCGGATCGACGTGAGCGGCTCGGGGTTCCTCTACAACATGGTCCGGATCATCTCGGGCACGCTGCTGGAAGTGGGGCGCGGCCGCAAGTCGGCGGGCGATATCCCCGGGATCATCGAGGCAAAGGACCGCCGTGCCGCGGGCCCAACGCTGCCGCCGACGGGGCTGTGCTTGGAGTGGATCAAGTACTGAGGGGTGGGTGCAGATTCGATACGACACTGTCTGCTCTGTGAGCTTCGCGCGATGTTCTGTTGCGGTCACGCGGGCATGTTGTAGACTTCTTCGGACGGATGCGCTCGCTCGCAAGCGATCGCGATTCTTGGAGGGCGGTGCGTGCAGGGATTTCTCGCATCGGTGTAACGGCACGTGTCGTGATCACGTCCTTCGCGAGGTGGGACTGTGGCTGCTGAACAGCCGCCGGAGTCGAAGGTATCGGACCCGGGCTGAGCGAAATTCCAAAGTTGTTGGCGGCAGCGGAGGCGCTGCTCTACGTTCGAAGGGCTGGAGCCACTCATGCGAACTCTGATCGGTATCGTTCTGTCCATTGCCGCGACCGCCCACGCTCAGTTGATCGGTGCCTCGGTGCCGGTTGCGGAGGGTTATGGGTACCTCGAGCACCACCTGGACTCTCGCGCGACGAGCTTCGTCGGGATCAACCCGTCGGGGCAGATGCCGTCGTTTGGTTCGTACCGGGGCGTGGATGGTGGTGGCGCTCCTGAAGTCGAAGGCGGCGGGTACGACGACCGGTCCGGTCCGTGGGTCAGCAACCGGCAGGCGTACCCGGCGCGAACGGCGTGCAAGGTCATGAGCCGCTTCGGCACGGAGGACTGGATTCACTCGACGGGGACGATCGTCGACGCGGAGACGGTGGTTGTGCAGGCCGACCTGATCTTCCGGAACGACAACGGCGGCGAGTGGGCAACGAGCGTGGTCGTCTGCGTCGGTTGGGACGGAACCGGCGACCCCACCGTGATCGACCCTGTTCGGGGCTACTACGGCCCGACGCCGGTGACGGAGCTCATGGTTGCAACCCCCAGCTACCAAGTCGGCGCGGTTCGGCTCGCGCGACCGGCCGGGCTGCTGACCGGATGGCCGACCTTGGGGTGGGGAGACTCGTGCGACTACACCTACAGGTCCGCCAAGACCCTGAGCTTTCCGACGGAACCGGCCTGCACCTTGTTCGGCAACTCGCTCGACGGCACCCGCCTTTTCCAAGATGGCGAGCTGTTCATTGACTGCACCTCCATCAGTGGGGGGGGGAACTACCTCTTCAGCCCGAACTTCACTCAGGAGTGCAACCTGCCCACGTTCGGCATGGAAGGCGCCGCGATGTGGTTCACCGAGAACGATCAGAGCTTCATCGCCGGCATCTTTCAGAGCACGCCGGAGCCGTTTCCGAACATGCTCTACGACTCGGTCTACTGGGTCTTCACGCTCGAGGACGCCACCGCGATTGCGCAGTTCATCTCCGGCTCGCGCGGCGGGACGTTCGACCTTCACGCGCTCGATTGCGATGTGACGCCGTCCTCCCTCCGCCCCGGCGAATCCACGACCGAGGTCTCGTTCCTCGTCGTGAACCCGACGAACGCCCCGGCGTTTGGGCCGCTTACGTACACGTACGGCGTGTACCTCTCGACCGACCGAACCATCACGACCGGCGACGTGCTGCTGGGTCAGGGCACCTTCTTCGCGAACATCGGGAGCATGGACAGCCTCCGCATCACCACGCCGAACTTCGCGATCCCCGCGAACATGACCGCGGGCCAGCGGTACATCGGCGTCGTCGTCGGCGCCGCGTTTGACTCAACCCCCTCGAACAACGATTCTTCGGACTGGGACGCCGCGCCGATCACGATCGATCCCCCGGCGCCGAGCAACAACGCGTGCGCGAACGCGACCAACGTGCCGTTCAACCAGCAGTTCAACGTGACCAACGTCAGCGCGACCAACGACGGGACGGGGAGCTGCGGCGGCGCCGCGGCGGAGCACGAGGACACCTGGTACCGGTTCGTTCCGCCGTACAGCGGGCGGTTCCGCCTCGAAGCGCTGCCGGGTGGCACGCTGGCGAGCACGGTGATCTCGGTTCACACGGGGTGCCCGGGTACATTCGCGAACACGATCGCGTGCACCGCGGCCACGCTCCCGAATCTCGCGTTCCTGGAGTTCAACGCCACGCAGGGGCAGGCCGTTCGCGTCCGCTTCGCGGGTGCGAACAACACGAACGGAACCGGCATTCTGCGGATCATCCCCGCCGTACCGATCAACGACAACTGCCCCGGCACCAACGTGGGTCTTGGGACCTTCGAGGGCACGCTCCGCGGCACCACGACCCAGGGCCCCAGTTGTTTCAGTGCGACCGGCGGCGACGTGTTCTACACGCACATCGTGAACTGCGCGGGCGACTACACGATCTCGCTCGGTGGCACGAGCGACATGACCAACACCGTCCTGACGGTCTTCACAGGGTGCCCGCCGACGGCGCAGAACCAAATCATCTGCGCGGGGAGCACGCGCCCCGGAGTTCATCCGAGGGTGACGCGGCACTTCGATGCTGGCAGCCTTCTGACGATCCGCGTCTCCGCGCCGACGGTCGCGTCGGCCGGTGAGTTCGTGCTGGATATCTCCGCCGCGAACGAGTCCGCGGACCAGTGCGCCGATGCGCAGCAGGTGGAGGCGGGGGTTGCTATCCCGTTCACGACGTGCGCGGCGACCCCTTCTGTGCCGAACACAGCTTCGGGTTGTGTGCTCGGGACCAACAACACGGTCGGCCCCGATGTGTGGTTCCGTTGGACGGCCCCGGCGGTGCCGGTGGATGCCAGCTTCGCGCTCTGCGACAGCACCTTCGACACCACGCTCGTGGCGTACCTCGGCGGTTGCCCGGGCACGGGTGTGCAGTTTGGGTGCTCCGACAACGCGTGCGGCGACGACGGCCTGATCTCGTTCAGGTCACTGCCCAACGCGACGTATCTGATCCGGTTGGGCGGCGCGGCGAGCATCTTCGGGCTCAACGAGCGCGGGTCGGGTGAGTTGTTCATCGCGACTGTTCCGGTCTGCGCCTGGCAGGCCGACGGGTGCGCGGCGGACTTCAACAACGACGGCGGCATCGACGGCGACGATGTGATCGCCTTCTTCGGGGAATGGGACACGGGCGGCATCTGCGCCGACGTGGACGCCTCCGGCGGGGTGGATGGTGACGACGTGATTCTCTTCTTCGGCCTTTGGGACACGGGCGGGATCGGCACGCCGGGGTGCTGAGCGGCGCTCAGGTCACCCGGGGGGGTGGCGGTGGTCCGCTGCGCGGCGAGAGTTCGGATGGGCGAGGGATCTAAAAAAGACCGCCGCGCGGTTGCCCGCGCGGCGGCTGAGACAATCACATGAGAATCGAGCGTCGATCAGCGGCGACGGCGGGTCGCGGCGAGACCGGCGAGGCCGAGCGCGGCGAGGGCGCTGGGGGCCGGAACGATGGTGATGCAGTCGATGTAGGTGTCGGTCTGGGTGTCGGCGAGGGGGAAGCGGCTGTTCTGGTAGCGGAAGCCGAAGACCGTGCCGGGGTTGAGCCCGCCGCCGGCCGGCTCGGTGCCGGGGATGCCGAAGAAGCGCTTCAGGCCGGAGGAGCGGCTCAGGCCGCTCGAGCGGTCGAAGATCGACGCGATGTACGCCGCGCCCTGACCCGGGCCGAGGGCGCCGGGGGCGTAGTAGGTGAAGGAGACGTCAGCCCAGCCGCCTTCGGTGTAGATCGGGCCGAGCGGATCGGAGGGGGGACGGCTGCCGTTGCCTTCGCCCAGGAGGGCGAAGTCCATGCCGGCGCCGCCGGTGAAGGAGGTGCCGTTCGAGATGACCCACATGCCGCCTTCGTCAACGAAGGAGTTGCCCTGCTCGTTGACGCGGGGGTTGTGGAACCAGAAGCCGGTCTCGGAGTTGACGGGAGCGCCGGGGCCGGACGGGTGGTTGGTGTCGAGCTTGATGCAGGCGGTGATCTGGAAGGACTCGTTGGCCTGGAGCTGGTAGGCGGTGTTGCCGTTGTCGTTGGAGAAGAACTGGAGGTGGCGGTTGGCGAAGTTGCCTTGGATGCCCTGCGGGAAGTTCTCGCTGAGGTGGGTCGCGCCGAGACCAGAGATGGGGAACGAGCTACGGGTGTTCCCGAGGTTCGTGCCGTTCATCGAGGTCGTCGCGCCCGGGAAGTCGTTCCAGTTGCGGTGATCGAGGTTGAAGCCGTTGATGCTTCCGATCTGAGCGGACGCGAGGCCGGCAAAGCCGGCGACAGCAAACAAAGCCAAAGTCTTCTTCATATCTACTCTCCCTGAGGACAGGTAACCCACATTCCCGTGCCGTGCCAGTGAACACTCAACCAGGCACCATGGAAACGCTTTCATTGTCTCTATTCTGCCGGCCTTGTCAACACCTTCCACACAAATCTCACAGGCAGACCCCGTCGATCATGTCCGATAATCACGGAGCGCCCAAGGGCAGGCCGAGCCGCGCAACTGCTTCCCGCACCGCGGGATGCGAGTGGAAGAGCTTCCAGACCAACCCCGTCCGCGCGTTCTCGATCGCCAGCATCATCGGCCCGTGATCGATAGGCAAGTGGTCCGGTCCCACCCACACCGTGCCGTCCGCGTTCACCCGGAACGAATCCGCAAACCCCCATCCCCCGGTTGCGGGGTCCTGCCAGAGGGCCGGAGCCTTCGTAGCGAGCTCGCGGTAGTAGCGCAGCGCGTCCAGGGCACCCGCGGGATCGAAGAGGATGCTCGAGCCTGCCGCGTATGGGGCGATGGTGCCGTCGCCGTAGTTGTCGGTGGCGCGGAAGGTTGGGTAGTCGTACTCGGGGCGGAGCCACTGGGGCGCGAGGGGTTCAGGGAAGACCCCGTAGACGCCGTACCCACCCGGCACGTCGCTCGCTGAAAGCCCCCAGGCTCGCCCGCCGAGGTTCGAGAGCTTCTTGGGGTTCGCCGCACATTTCAACTGGTGGAGCATCGTGTGGCGACGGCTGTTTTCCCACCAGTCCACGCGGACGCGGTTCGCGACTCCGTGTGCCGCGGGATCGTCGGCACCCATGCCCGCGTAGGCGATGAAGCAGTGGCTGAACTGGGCGGTGAAAAGGGCCCCGCTGTACGGGAAGAAGACCATCGGGCCGATCCGCGGGTCCTGGCCGAGTCCGCGGCGGAGGCCGTAATAGGCT
>JBEIUO010000733.1:0-2036 GCA_040374335.1 Phycisphaeraceae bacterium | reverse complement strand
GGGGGGGGTGGTTGCTGGGGGGGTGGTGGGTTGGGGCACCATCCCGGACTGGGGTGTCAAACCCGCTGGGACCCTGGGGCTGAACGCCGATGCCACTTTTATGTTGCGGGGCGGGTGAGGGGGCGGTCGAAGGCGTCGGGGATTCGGCCGACTCTTGACGGGGTGTCGCGGCGGACGATGTCGGCGACTTCTTCGATGGCGTCGGCGGCGAGGCCGGCGGCGTACTTGCCCTCGAACTTGGTGCAGAGGTCGATGAGGTCGGCGCGTTGGCGTTCGGCGGCGGCGGGGTCGTCGAGGAGTTTGAGGGCCTCGGCGGCGATGGGTTCAGCGCCGCCCCAGTGCGGGATGAACTCGGGGACGATGCGGCGGGCGGCGACGACGTTTGGGAGGCTGAAGAGCTTGGTGGCGAGGACGGCACGCGCGGCGAGGAAGAAGAGGGGGTTGGCCTTGGTGTAGAACGCGACCATCGGCTTGAGCTGCTTGGCGACCTGGAGCGTGACCGTGCCGCTCTTGACGAGGGCGATCGTGCACCAGCGGATGACGGCGTCGGTCTCTTGGACGATGACCTTCACGTCGGCGGGGAGGCCGCCGGATCGACCCGCGAGGAGGCCGTCGAGTTGGTTCTTCACGACCGCGTTGCCGACGGCGATGACGCCGATGGCTTGGGGGTGCTTTTGCTTGAGGAGTTGGAAGGTGTCGAGGAGGAGGTCGACGTGGCGGAGAAGTTCGTCGGGACGGGAGCCGGGCATCATGGCGATGCGGGGCCGGCCTTCGCCGAAGGCTTCTGCGCGGCTGTCGAGGGCTTCGAGGTCGAGGGTTTTGTCGAAGAGCACGTGGCCGATGAACTTGGCGGGGACGTTGCGCTTTTCGAAGAAGCGTTGTTCGAAGGGGAGGAGGCAGAGGACCATATCGGTCATGCGGCGGAGCTTGTGGATTCGCCAGCGGCCCCAGGCCCAGATCTGGGGGGCGACGAGGTGGACGACCTTGATGCCGCGGGCTTTGGAGAGCTCGCAGATGGGGAAGTTGGCGGCTGGGGAGTCGACGGGGATGTGGGCGGAGACGGGGTTTTTGTCGAGCCAGTCGGCGATGCGGGCGTTGATTCGCTGGTGTTCGCGGATTTTGGCGAAGCCGGGCATGCCCATGACGGCGTCGTCGCCGGTGCGTTCGACGATGGTGGCGCCGGCGCGTTCCATTTTGGGGCCGCCCCAGGCGAAGATATCGAGGGTGGGGTGACGGCGGCGGAGTTCGGCGATGACACCCGCGGCGTGGTCGTCACCGCTGGGCTCGAAGGCCGTGAAGAGCAGGCGTCGGGATGTGACTACGCGTTCCGCCACTGTGGAGGATCGAAGGACAGCCCCGCCGAGGAGTCAAACCGGGGGGAGGGAATGCGGTTAGAGGCCGGCGGCGGCGAGCCAGAGGGAGGGCTTGGCTTCGAGAGCACCGGCGACGGCGACGAGGGATTCGAGGCTGGGGAGGTGGGTGCCGCGTTCGATGGAGGAGAGCTGGCTGACGCTGACGGAGGAGGCTTCGGAGAGGTCTTTGAGGGTCCAGCCTTTGTCGGTGCGGGCGAGGCGGATGTGGCGGCCGAGTTCGGCGCGGAGGCGGTCTTGGGGGCGGCGGCCGAGGTCGAGGTCTTTGACGGCCTGGGCGAGGGCGCGGCGGAGTTCGGGCATGGAGAAGGGCTTGGCGATGTAGTCAAAGACATCCTGTTTGAATGTCTGTCGCATGTTGTCCATGGAGGGGTAACCGGTGACGACGATGACGCAGAGGCGGGGCCAGCGTTTGCGGATGTCGTGGAGGACTTCGTCGCCGCTGTAGCGGCCCATTTTCATATCGAGGAGGACGAGGTCGGGGAGGTGGGTGTCGCAGGCGGCGAAGAAGTCGGTGGGGACGGCGAAGGCGCGGACGTCGTGGCCGTCGGACTCGAGTTCGCCGACGAGGTATTGGCGGAAGTCGTCGTCGTCGTCGAGGGCGATGATGGAGAGGCTGGGGCCGTCCCAGACTTCGACCGGTGCTTTGGGGTCTGTCATGGGTCT
>JBEIUO010000586.1:0-2711 GCA_040374335.1 Phycisphaeraceae bacterium | reverse complement strand
CCACGGAACCACGCACCCTCCTCCGCCGCTCCGTAGCTTTGGCTTTCCAGCCAAAGCGTTCCCGCACGCTTCCGGCGCGCGGTGAGACCCCCGACGCCACAAACCCCACTCCGATCACCGCACTCCCCCTTCTTCCTATGGCCTATGGCCCATGGCCTCCGGCCTCCGGCCTTCTTCCTGCCGAAGCCCAACGCCAGATACCATGGACCGAATCACAGAATCTGGTAACATCGTTATGACGACCGCAGACGTGCGGGTGCCCAGGCGAAACCTTCAGAATGAGAGCTGTCTATGAAGTCGTTTGGAAGCATGGCCGTGCTCGTGGCCGTCACGGCTCTGGCGGCGACCTCGGCCTCTGCCCAGATCACCATCCCCACGGTGCCGATCGGCAACCCCGGGAACGCCGCGGACCCGACCACCGGCTTCGGCTCGGTGGCGTACACGTACAACATCGGCCGCACCGAGGTGACCAACGCGCAGTACGCGGCGTTCCTGAACGCCAAGGCCGCCTCGGACCCGCTCGGCTTGTACAACACGAACATGGCCGGAGCGTTCGGCGGCATCACCCGCTCGGGCGCGGCGGGGTCGTACACCTACAGCACCCTGCCCGGCCGCGCCAACAACCCGGTGACCTGGGTGTGCCTCTGGGACGCCTGCCGCTTCTGCAACTGGCTGCACAACGGTCAGGGCAGCGGCGACACGGAGACCGGTGCGTACACGTTCACGCCCAGGGGCATCAGCGCCAACACCATCACTCGCAACGCCAACTGGCAATGGGCGGTGACCAGCGAAGATGAGTGGTACAAGGCGGCGTACCACCAGCCCGCCAGCCAAGGCGGCGACAGCGACAACTACTGGCTCTACCCGACCTCGAGCGACAGCGTGCCGACGACCGCGCAGGCGAACATCTCTGGAAACCGGATCAACAACACCCTGCCCGTGGCCTCGTACGCGGCGAACTTCTACGGCACCTTCGACATGGGCGGCAACCTGTGGGAGTGGAACGAGGCGATCATCCTCACTTACAACCGAGGCGCGCGGGGCGGAGCGTTCAACAGCGTCGTCGACCCCCTGCGGGCCAGCAGCCGCGGCAGCAGCATCCCGACGAACGAGTTCAACAACCTCGGGTTTCGTGTCTCCCAAGCTGCCGTGCCGCCCTGCCCCGCCGACTTCAACAACGACGGCGACGTAGACGCCGATGACTTCATCGCGTTCATCGCCGCGTGGGACGCGGGTCAAATTGCCGCGGACTTCAACGCGGATGGAGGCGTTGACAGCGATGATGTGATCGCCTTCTTCGGCGCCTGGGACAACGGGTGCTGACGTCGTGGGACCTGAGCACGCCTCCGACGCGACCGACCTCAAACCAACCCCTCTCCCCGACCACCGCACCGCCTAATGCCTAATGCCACACCTCCGCTCAGTCAACCAATCCTACCTTCTCTCTTATTTGCTGCTTTGCTGCTTTGAGCTTTGCTGCTTTCTCACCTCCCCAACACCGCCAACAACCCCACAACACAACTCCCCTGCCCCACCCGATCGTCAATCCGCACCCCCCTCATCCGCGGCGACCGCAGCGTCATCCCCGCCTTCAGCGCCCCTCGCACCGCAACACCCAGATCGTGCACCCCCGTCTCCTCACGATCGACAAACAACAACACCAGCAACGCCCCTCGCGCAATCCGCGCATCACGCGCCAGCTTCGCCAGATCCCCCTCCACCGCACGCATCAACTCCGACCCATACGCCCGGTTCGGTCCCGGCACGCCGCGGCTATAAGTAAACTGCCTCACCACCTTCACCTCCAGCCACACCGCCTCCTCCGGCGCAACCCCACGCGCCCCATCCGTGCCCGCAAATAGAGTACCTTTCCTCGCAAGCTCCTCCAGCAGCACCCGCTGCGGGTCCTCCAGCGCAGCCCCCTCCGCCGTCAGCGCTATGTCGCACCGATCCCGCGCCGACTCCTTCACGTGATACCCCACATCCGACGGAAAAGGCTGCTCCCGATGCACCCCATACCCCGCCGCCGCGAACGCCGCCGCTATCAGATTCTGTAGCGAAGCCTCCGAAAATGCGTCCACCCCGCGCGTCGCCTGCTCCACATGCGCCGCCCGGTCCGCTTCCGCAACCGCGTCCGCCGCGCACTCCAGAATCCGGTCGAACTCGTCCACGGACTACGATAGCGGCATGATCGACCTCCTGATCTCCGGCGGCACCCTCCACACCTCCGCTGCATCCTTCCCCGGCGATATCGCCATCAAAGACGGCGTCATCGCCGCCATAGGCGAACCCGGCTCCTTCGCCTCCCTCCCGGCCTCCCGCACCATCAACGCCGCCGGAATGGACGTCTTCCCCGGCTTCATCGACGTCCACGTCCACCTCGAACTCCCCTTCTGCGGCACAGTCTCCTGCGACGACTTCGAACACGGCTCCCGTGCCGCGCTCAACGGCGGAATCACCAGCCTCATCGATTTCGCCATCCCATCCAAGGGCCAATCCCTCGCGGACGCCCACGCCGCCTGGACCGCCAAGGCCCAGGGCCGCAGCCTCGTCGATTTCACCTGGCACCTCGCCGTCACCAGCGACCGCCACCTCGACGAAATCCCCGAGATGGTCGCACGCGGACTCCCAACCTTTAAGGAGTTCATGATCTACGAGACCGAAGGCTGGAACAGCGACGACGCACGCCTCTTCACAACCCTCGAACGCGT
>JBEIUO010000730.1:0-2074 GCA_040374335.1 Phycisphaeraceae bacterium | reverse complement strand
GGCGCAGTTCGCGAACCCGTCAGTCGTCGGCTCGAAGATCCGCTACGCGCCGCTCAAGCCGGTTCCCCGTAGCCAGTACACCAACCCCGGCGACATGCACTGGCCGCAGCGTCAATGGGGGGCTCTTGACGCGTCAACAGTCTCCGGGTCGCCCGCCGCGCTCGCGCTGGCAGCGATTCTCGCCATCGGCGCGTTCGTCGTCATCGCAGACAAACGCTACGCCCCCATCCGGTGACGCGTGACCGCAACACGCTACTTTCAGATCTTCCGGGAGCTCCACGCCGACGTCAACCACGTATGCGGTCCCTTGTGCTTGACCCCTGCGATGGAGAATGACCGTGGCTTCTTCCCCGCGAACCGCTCCTATGCCTACTTCCGGCCGAAGGCGCCCGAGATTCTCGGCAAGGACGGCGGCGGCCTCATCGTCATGTCCACGAAGATTTTCGGCTGCTCCGAAGACCGCTGCACGGCGCTCATCATGCACGAGTTCGGGCACGCGATGGACTTCCTCGCGAATCCCGCGCCTCCTGTGCCTGCACGGGTGCGCAGAGATCCGGCTGTTCATACACACGGCGGCGAACGGCGTGCCGACGCGCTCGCAGAAGCGGTCTGGGGAATCCCAATCCGCTACGACCCGCAGCTCGTGCAGTCGCTCACCTGCGGCGTCTGTCCGCGTCCCACTTTCCTGGGCCTCTGACCGGCTCCGGCTCCGTCGCGAAGTAGTCCAAACGAAACCACGGCGCTTCGGGGACCTCGTCCGGCGGATTCACGTTCTCGCCCGAGTTCCCTACCCAGTACGGGCGACACGACCCGTCCGAGAGGTACGAGATGCGATGCCTTCCCCCACGCTCCTTCGGGCAGCATCCGGGAAACTGACACGTCGCCCCGTAATGCGCTGCGCGCACCCACCCTGGCGGGAGACGACGGAACGCGAACTCAATGTCCGTGAGAAGGATCGGCCCGCCCCAATCCATCAAGCCGTCCGAGAACACGCGATCCTGCCCGATCATGCTCCACCCTTCGTAGATGCCCGCGTTTTCGAGAAGATCGGGCACCTGCCGCTGCTCGTTCCGTGTGAGGTTCCGATCGAAGCGAAACTCCGCCCAATACCACTTGAAGCCGCCCGTGAAGAGGCGCAAGGGGCCCCGTTGCGACTTGAACCGCGTTTTCCGAACGCGATCTCTTCTCCTGTTCGATCCGCCCGAGAGCATGCGTACCTCTTCCCTGTGACGATCGTCTAACCCGTCCCGATCCACCCTGCCAGGAGTACCCATGGCCGACGCCCTCCAACAGCGCCTCACCCAGCAGCAACTGCTTCCCTCTACGCGGGAGCAGTACCGTTCCATCCTGGGCCGCATTGAGGGCGAGGATGCCCTCCAGTGGCTGAAAAAGCGCCTCCACGCGCGAACCCCTATCGGGACCGTCCTGCCCTACAGGGCGGCCGTGAAGCACTACCTGATGGCCGAGCAGGGCTACTCTGAAGAGGAGCTGCGCCTCCTGCTCCCGAAGGCGAAGGGACGCCCCACAGCGTTCCGTCACGCCCTCGATCCCGAAGGTCTCGCCCTCTACCACAACGCCATCGACGAGATCCCGGAACCCTGCCACACGATCCTCGACCTCTTACCCAAGACGGGCCTCCGCATCGGCGAGATCTGCGCCCTTCGCGTAGACGACATCCAGGTCATCCAGGGCGTCCGCGTCCTCGCCTTCCGCGGCAAGCGCGACAAGGCCCGTACGGTGCCTCTGACGCGTTCTGCGGAGGCTACGCTCGACAGGTACCTCCGCTCCCAGAACCCCACCAAATGGCTCTTCTGCGGCCGCCTGGGCGCTCCTATTACCCCTCACGCCGTCCGCAAGCACACGCGAGCCATCGCGGCCCGTCAGCCCGAACTGGAGAGCCTCTCGCCGCACGTCATGCGCCACACCTTCGCCACCCTCGCCCTCGCCAGAGGCGTTGATCTGGCAACGCTCCAATCGCTCCTCGGCCATGAGAGCATCGAGACGACTTCCCGCTACCTCCACCCCTCCATCAAGACGATGTCCGCCGCTCTCCAGAACGCCGAAGATGAAGGGG
>JBEIUO010000839.1:0-1236 GCA_040374335.1 Phycisphaeraceae bacterium | reverse complement strand
GCGCAGCAGTACGCGTGGGTTGAGGAGGAGTACCCGGGGGTGTTTGCGAGGATTCGCGAGGCGGTGGAGGCGGGGGCGTGGGAGCCGGCGGGGGGGATGTGGGTGGAGCCGGACGCGAACGTGCCGAGCGGGGAGAGCCTGGTGCGGCAGTTTGTGCACGGGGTGGGGTATTGGCGGTCGCGGTTTGGTGAGAAGGGTGCGCAGCGGATCCTGTACTTGCCGGACACGTTTGGTTTTCCGGCGAGTCTGCCGCAGATCATGCTGCTGGCGGGGTGCGATACGTTTATCACGAACAAGCTGTGGTGGAACGGGGTGAACGAGTTTCCGCACACGACGTTTGTGTGGCGTGGGTTGGACGGGAGCGAGGTGCTGGCGCACAACACGCCGGGGCGGGACTACAACGCGACGAACACGCCGAAGGAGTTGCTGCGCGGGCAGACGAGCCATCGGACGCTGATGCCGAAGCCGGTGACGCGGGATGGTGCGCCGGCGTCGGCGCTGTGGTTGCAGCCGTGTGGGTTTGGGGATGGCGGGGGCGGGGCGACGCGCGGGATGCTCGAGAGCGCGGAGCTTGCGGGGGAGTGCGCGGGGTTGCCTCGGGTGCGGTTGTCGGGCGTGAACGAGTTCTGCGATGTGCTGTGGGCGCAGCGCGAGGCGATGACGGAGGCGGGGGATGACTTCCCGGTGTGGTGTGGGGAGTTGTACCTGGAGCTTCATCGCGGGACGCTGACGACGCAGGCGTGGATCAAGGCGGCGAACCGGCGCGCGGAGGAGGATCTTCGGTTCGCGGAGGTGCTGACGTTCGCGGGGCCGGGCGTGGCGACGACGGATTCGGGCGCACCGGAGAAGCTCGACCGGGCGTGGAAACTGCTGTTGCTCAACCAGTTTCATGACATTCTGCCGGGGTCGTCGATCGGGTGGGTGTACGAGGATGCGAGGCGGGACTTTGATCGCATCACGAAGATCACGGACAAGCTGATTGATCGCGGGACGACGGCGTGGCTTGCGAGGCTGAGCACGGAGGGCGTGCGCGAACCGGTGGGCGTGTTCAACTCGTGCAGTGCGCCGGTGGATGCGGTGCTCGAGCTGGAGGGTGGTGCGCTGGTGGTGGCGAAGCGTGTGCCCGCGCTGGGAGTCGCGGTGGTTGATCGTGGCGCGCCGCATGGGTTGGTTCCGGTGCGGTTGGATGGGCTCAAGATGTCGAACGGGATCTTGGAGTGCGAGTTGGATGAGGTG
>JBEIUO010000156.1:0-6238 GCA_040374335.1 Phycisphaeraceae bacterium | reverse complement strand
TGATCCGGGTTGACGCGAAGGACGGGAAGGCTTCGGCGGTGGTGAACGAGGAGTGTCCGACGTTCTTTGACTACGCGGGCAAGTTCTTCTATCGGCGACTGGACGCGACGGGGGAGATCGTGTGGATGTCGGAGCGCAGCGGGTGGAACCACCTTTACCTGATCGACAGCGCGACCGGCGAGGTGAAACGGGCGATTACCAGTGGGGAGTGGATCGTGCGGAGGGTTGTGGATCTCGATGAACAGGCGCGAACGGCGCTGCTGGAGATCGGGTGCGTGCCGGGGCAGGACCCATACCACCAGCACTACGCGCGGGTTTCGTTGGACGGCGGGGAGATGGTGCGGCTGACGGAGGCCGATGGGACGCACGAGATCGAGTTCGCGCCCGGCGGGGCGTACTACACCGATCGCTGGTCGCGTGTGGATCAGCCGCCGGTGCTCGAGTTGCGGCGGGCCAGCGATGGCGGAAAGGTTGCCGAACTCGATCGCGCCGAGGACACGGCCCTGCGTGCCGCGGGTTGGCGGCCGCCGGAGCGGTTTGTCGCGAAGGGCCGCGATGGTGTGACGGACATTTACGGCGTGATCGCGCGGCCTTCTACGTTTGATCCGGCGAAGAAGTACCCGGTGATCGAGCGCATCTACGCGGGGCCGCAGGGGCACTTCACGCCCAAGCGTTTCTCGCCCTCGCACGGGTACGCGGAGCTGGCGGAGCTTGGGTTCATCGTCGTGCAGATGGACGGCATGGGGACGTCGGGGCGATCGAAGGCGTTTCACGATGTCTGCTGGAAGAACCTCGGCGACGCGGGGTTCGCCGATCGGATCGCGTGGATGAAGGCGGCGGGAGCGAAGTACCCGGAGATGGACCTCTCGCGCGTGGGGATCTACGGCGGTTCGGCGGGTGGTCAGAACGCGATGCGTGCGCTGATTGCGCACGGGGATTTCTACAAAGCGACGGCGGCGGACTGCGGGTGCCACGACAACCGAGTGGACAAGATCTGGTGGAACGAGCTCTGGATGAGCTACCCGATCGGCGATCATTACGTCGAGTCGTCGAACGTTGCCCAGGCTCATCGGATGCAGGGGTCGCTGCTTCTGACGGTGGGGGAGTGCGACCGCAACGTGGATCCGGCGTCGACCATGCAAGTGGTGGATGCCCTCGTTCGCGCGGACAAGGACTTCGAGCTCTTGGTGATTCCCGGGGAGGGGCACGGGGCGGGAGAGTCGGACTACGGGCGTAGACGCCGCGCCGATTTCTTCGTCCGCACGCTCAAACCCTGATCCCCCCGTTCTCGCTCTCTTCTCTGCATTTTCGCTTTTCGCTTTTCGCTTTTCGTTCTACTCTTCAGCATGAACCCCGCCACCCTCTCGTCCATCCAGTCTTTCATGGCCGACCAGCGCATCGACGGTTGGCTCGTCTATGACTTCCGCGGCAACAACAACGTGTTCACGCGCCTGCTCGGGGGCCGCAAACCCTCGACCCGCCGCGCGTTGCTCTTTATTCCGGCGAAGGGCGAGCCGGTGCTGCTGCACAACGGGCTGGACGATGCGGCGTTCCGTGCCGCGCCGTTCAAGAAGGAGCTGGTCCTCGGCTGGCGGGATCTGCACGCGTGGCTGAGCAAGACGCTCGCGGGCAAGAGCCGCATCGCGATGGAGTACGCCCCGGGCGCGACGCTCCCCATCGCGTCGATCGTCGACGGCGGCACGCTCGAGCTGGTGCGGTCGTTCGGCGTGGAGGTCGTGAGCTCCGCGAATCTCATCCAGATTTCCGCGGCGATCTGGTCCGCCGAAGCCGTGAAACTTCACGAGCACGCTTCTCGCGAAGTGAACCGCATCAAGGACGAGGCCTTCGCGCTTATCGGCGCGAAGGTGAAGGCCGGCGTCGCCATCACGGAGCGCGAGGTGCAGCTCTTCATCCTCGACGGCTTCAAGAAGATGAACTTCGAGATCCCCGATGGCGGCGAGCCGATCGTCGGCGCGAACGAGCACTCGGGCGACCCGCACTTTGAGGTGCAGGCGCAGGGCTCGAGCGTGATCAAGTCGGGGGACTGGGTGCTCATCGATCTGTGGGCGCGCGTTCCCGGCGAGGACAACATCTACTCCGACGTGACGTGGACGGGGTACGTGGGGCAGAACGTCCCCGACCGCAACATGAAGGTCTTCCGCGCGGTGGTCGCGGCCCGCGACGCGAGCCTCACGTGTGCGCAGGATGCGTGGAAGAACAAGCGTGCGGTGCAGGGGTGGGAGCTGGATGATGCGGCGCGGAACACGATCATCGCCGCGGGGCACGAGGCGCACATCCGCCACCGCACGGGGCACAGCCTGAGCGCGGGGATGATGGTGCACGGGATCGGGATGAACCTGGACAACCTGGAGACGCGGGACACGCGCGAGATGCTGCCGGGGATCGGCTTTACGATCGAGCCGGGGATCTATATCCCGGGCGCGGGCGGCTTCGGCGTGCGAAGCGAGATCAACGTGTACGTCGACCCGACGAAGGGCCCGATCGTGACGAGCGGGATTCAGCGGGATCCGATTCTGGTTTAGGAAGGCCATAGGGGGGAGGCCATAGGCCATAGGGAGCGCAGGATGTTGTCCACGCGAGGCACGCGACTTGTTTCGCTCGCCGGCGTGGTTATCACCATCGCCTTCGGCCTCGGCGTGCGCAGGTTCGTCGGCGGTGTGGTCGGTGAACATCTCGGCAACGTCGCGTGGGGCGTGATGTGGGTGCTCATCGCGTACACGCTCACGCTGCGAGCGGGCGTTGCCGCGGCCTGTGCGATCTGCGTCGTCGTGGCGATCGAGTGCTTCCAACTCACGCCCTATCCGGCGGCGTGGTCGTCGCGGTCGGTCATCGCGCGGTACGCGGTGGGCGGCGCGTTCGAGGTTCGGGATCTCGTGGGGTCGGCCGTTGGCGTCGCGTTGGCGTGGGGCCTTTGCACAGCGGCATCCCGGCGCTGACGCGATCTCGCAACCTGCTCGGACCCCCGGGCCCTACAACCCCCACGCACCACGCGTGGAGAGCATCATGAGCGAAGCAGCGTCCCCCGCCGGCAAGCCCGGCGATTTCAACTTCCTCGCCGGTGAGTGGAAGATCAAGCACCGGCGCCTGAAGGCCGCGCACGGCACCGAGTGGGATGAGTTCGAGGGTGAGGCAACGTGCTGGACGATCCTCGGCGGCGTCGGCAGCGTCGAGGAACTCCGCATTCCGTCTCGCAACTTTGCGGGCATGGGGCTGCGCCTGCTCGACGTCGAGAAGAAGCTCTGGAACGACTTCTGGGTGAACGCCAAGAGCGGTGTGCTCACCACTCCCGGTCAGACCGGCACCTTCGAGAACGGTGTCGGCACCTTCACCGCCGACGACAAGGACGGAGACAAGCCGATCAAGGTCAAAGGCGTGTGGGACCGCATCACGCCCAACTCCTGCCGCTGGTGGCAGTCCGTGTCGTGGGACGACGGCAAGACGTGGGAAGAGAACTGGTTCATGGACTGGACCCGCGTTGAGCCCCCGACTCAGGGCCGGTGATGCCGGATCGCGGTCGGCGAAGGGTCCTCGGCGCGGGCGTACTCGACCGCGACGACCTCGATGCACACACGCTTCCAGCCGTTCTCGCGGGCGAGGTGGCGTGCGACGTCGGCGAGCTTGCGGCGCTTCCTGCGGGTGACCGATTCCTCCGGGTCTCGCCCGCGTTCGCCGTGCTCGCCCCGCACGCGGGACTTCACCTCCACGATGGCCACCGTTTCGCCGTCTTCGCGGAGGGCAACGATGTCGGCCTCGCCGATTGGAGTAACGGCGTTCTGCGCGAGCACCCGGTAGCCGGAGGATCGCAGCAGTTTCGCCGCGGCACGTTCGCCCTTGCGGCCGAGTGGATCGTCGCCGAGGCGGTTGGGGGTGGGGATGATCCGCCAGTTCACAAGGAACGCGCGGAGGTGCTCGATGAGTCCGTTTCTCTGCCGCGGCTTCATGTGCCCCCTCCCCTTCGACTCTTCACCCGATGCTACTGCCCGCCGCCTGCGACCTGCTCCGGGTAGAACCGGTCTGCCGCGACCGCGAGGAGACGTTCGGTCATCTCGCGGACGTCGGTGATGCTGGCGCGTTGGCGGAGTCGCGCGACGTACTTCCTTCGCTCGAGGTCGTTGCGGCTGTTGCGGAGGAAGGTTTCGATGCGGAGCTGCGCGTCGTAGAGCTCGACGGACTCGCGCGCGATCTCTTCGAGGCGCATCCAGGACACGGTCGGGTCGGTCTCGATCGGGCCGCGCACGTCGCCGGCGGTCATGCCCGCGGCCTCGGTGTTCAGCGTCTTGTTCACGAAGAACACCGTCTTGGCCGGGTCCTTGTCCTGGGCGACCTCGCGGATCGCCATCGCTTCCTTGTTCGCGAAGTACGCGAGGTTCTCGTCGCTGATCGCCAGCTTCTCGAACGACTCGCCCGCGGCGAGGCCCTTGGTCACGGCGTCGAGCGCGGCCGCGTTGTCCTTGGCGATCTGGATCATCCTGAAGCGGTAGCGGGGCGCGGGGTTGAACTCCTCGAAGAACCGCTCGTAGGTCTGCTGGATGTCGCGCCACGAGACGTTGACGCGCTTGTAGATCTTCTGCTGGAGCTGGTACTTCACGAGCTCGGTGTCGCGGCGTTCGGCCACGATCTCGTCGAGGCTCTTGCCTTCCTTCTCACGCATCTTCGTGTCGGTCAGCGTGCGGCTGCCGAGGTTCTCGGATGCCATGCGGCGCGAAAGGCCCTGCACGAACGAGAAGAACCCGGCCTTCTGCTCCGGGGTGAACGACGCGAGGGCCTCGGCGGTGAGGAGTTCGTCCTCGATCATCGCGTCCAGTTCGCGGACGATTTCCGATCTCGCGAACTTCATCCACTCGCCCCGTGGCAGCTTGCCCGCTTCGGCCCGCAGGCGGTCCTGCATCGTCTCGAGGAAATCGCCGGCGTAGATCGCGCGACCGTTGATGTCGCCGATCTTCGCGTCGACCAGAACGGAATCGGTCACGGGGGTCGCCGTCGGTTGCTGGAAGGTCGCCGGTGCGCCCGTTTGGGCGACCACGTTGTCCATGCCGCTCGACGCCGCGATCGGGCCCGTCAGCGTGATCTTCGGGGGCTCGGTGGCGGGTGCGACGGCGACCGCGTCGGAGGCGTCGGTCGTGGCGTCGGCCATGACGGGTGCTGGGATCGCGAGCTCCGGCTGGAAGTCGACGGTCCGTTGGAACTCGTCTCGCGAGAGGATGGCGGTGGAGGGGATCTGGGAGACGGAGCACCCCGCCAGCGTCGCTACAGCGCCGGCCATTGCCGCGAGCAGAGCGGTGCGGGGGCGGGACGACTGGTCCGTGTCGAGAGCCGGGAGGCTTGTCATGGACGTACAGCGTAACGGGTCCGGGGCCGGTTGTCCCGTGTGGAGGGGGATGGAAGGCGTGTTGGTCGGCGGGGCGGGGGCGACACGGGGGTGCCGGCCGCTAGAATGGCCCTCTGGCTCCCGGCCCGGCGTTCCGCCGTCGGTCGCGCGTCAGACCAGGAGCCTCCGAATGTCCAACGGCAACGAACCCGAAGCGCCGAAGCTGATCATCGACTCGGACTGGAAGTCCCAGGCCCGGGCCGAGAAGGAACGGCTGAGCCAGAAGGTCGAGCCGGCCAAGCCGGTGGCAACCCCGGCCGCCGCCGCCGCTGCCGCGGGTGGCGCGCCCGCCGAGGGGGGCGAGGAGGGGGCCCAGGAGCCGGGGATTCAGGACATCATCAGCCTTCTGATGACCCAGGCCCTGACATACATGGGGGCATTCCCGGACCCCCGCACGGGCCGTGCGGTGGTTTCACTGGAAATGGCGAAGGTGTTCATCGAACTTCTGCGGGTGCTCGAAGAGAAGACCAAGGGCAACCTCACCGCCCAGGAGTCGACCGTGATGGCCCGCGTGCTGAATGAACTGCGGCTCGAGTTCGTCGAGGTCTCTCGGTACGTCGAGCAGGCGATCGCGGAGGGCAAGATCAAGCCCGCCGGTCCCGCGGGTCCGGGTGGGGTCGTCGCGGCACCCCCCGGGATGGGTATGCCGGGGGCCGGTCCCTTCCGGGGCTGATCCTGTCGAGATCGGTGGTCGTGGAGGGGGGTGGAGGGGTCGGAAGGGGAGGGGGTTCGACGCCGATGGCGGCGCAGAAAGGCGGATCGTGAGCACGGAAAGCGGGTTCTTCGAGAAGCACTACTACCTCCTTCGGCGCCTGCACTCGTTGACGGGCATTGTGCCGGTGGGGCTGT
>JBEIUO010000512.1:0-3031 GCA_040374335.1 Phycisphaeraceae bacterium | reverse complement strand
CTCCAACCGCGTGACCGCCAACCGCGGCGGCATGAAGACGGAGGCGCGCTGCCGGGCGTGTCATGGATTGACGCAGGCCGATTACTACAAAGAACACGGCATGTACGAGGGGATCGATCCGGCGCTGGCGAAGCCCGGCGGCCGGGCGGTGACGTGGACGCTGGTGGAGCGGCTGCGCGCGGCGACGAAGATGAAGATCGTCATCAAGGGCATCATGACGGCCGAGGACGCGGCGAACTGCCTGCGGAATGGCGCGGATGGCATCATCGTCTCCAACCACGGCGGGCGGAGCGAAAACAGCTTGCAGGGCACGCTGGAGGCGCTGCCGGAGATTGTAGAGACGATCAACGGTCGCATCCCGGTGATGATCGATGGCGGCGTGCGGCGCGGTACGGACGTGTTTAAGGCGCTGGCGCTGGGGGCGAGCGCGGTGGGCATCGGACGGCCGTACATCTGGGGCTTGAGCGCCTTCGGGGCGGAGGGTGTGGAGCGGGTGTTGGAGCTGATCCAGACCGAGTTCGCGATCACGATGAAGCTCGCCGGGAAGCAGGCGGCGCGGCACATTTCCCCTCTGGACGTGCGGCGTAGGAGTATATAGAGATGACCGTTCGAGTGTTGTTGGGACTGGCGGCCTGCTCGTTGCTGCAGGCGGGCGAGGCGGACTTGCGCCGTGCGTTTATGGGCAAGCAGATCCTGCTGAAGATCGATATGCCGGGAACGCAGCAGGGTGTGGACCTGAACCTGGATCGCGACGATCCGATGGATTGGCGGCAGTACTCGCAACGGATCAAGAACTTCGGCGTGTCGATTCCGCGGGATCGGACGGCGACGGTGACGTCGATTGTGGTGAAGAAAGATCTGATTGAGTTTCAGTTGGACGGCGGCGGGTTTGGCACGTTTGGCGACGACACGAGCACGACGGTTTCGACGTACGTGCCGAAGTCGCGGTACGAGAACGACCTGGAGCGGGACTTGCGGCGGGAGACCGATCCGAACCGCCGCCGGCGGATCCAGGCGGACTTGGACCGGGAGCGGTCGCGGCGGTATCGGGAAGAACGGATTGCGCGGCAGCAGGCCGAAGGGGTGAGCGCGATCAAGCGGCAGGAGGTGATGGACAGGCGGATGCGCGGCGGTTCGCGGTTCAACCTGCGCCGGGTGGTGAGCGTGATGGACGTGACGCCCGAGCAGCTGTCCGACTGGCTGCGAGAGTATGCGGATTTGGGATTGCGGATGAGCAACGATTCGCCGCGGCAGGCGCCGCCGCCGCAGAGCGCGCCGCGCAACGACGGGCCGGCGCTGCGGCGCGGGATGTCGATTGACGATGTGAAAGCGAAGCTGGGCGAGGGGCGGCTGCTTTCCGAGAACGTGGGCGCGGATGGCATCCTGACGCAGCAGTGGGAGTTTGTGACGCCAAGCCAGATGTTCGCGGTGACGGCGGTGGAAGGTTTGGTGGTGAAGTACTCGATGACGGCGCGGTAGGTTACTCGAGCTCCTTTTGGAGTTCGAGCGCGCCGATGCGGACGCGGGCGGCGGAGATGTATTCGACGGCGCCGAGGTTGTAGGTTTCACCGGCGTCGTAGCGGGCGCGACCGGGATCGGCGGCGGCGCCGTTGGGATCGGTGACGGAGGCTACGTCGAGGAAGAGTTCGTTGGCATCGTTCAAGCGGGCGGCGCCTTTGTAGAGCCAGGCGAGCTGGCCGCCGGTTGCGTACTCTTCGATGACGAAACTGCCGGCGGCGGTGAAGGTGAGGCGGAGGCGGGTGTAGAGCGGGCGGCCGCTGCGGATGACGGTGATGCGCGAGCGCCAGCGGGCGGCGAGTTTGTCGAACGGGCCGGCGGGGCAGGGGAGTGTGGCGAGGAAGAGGGTCAGCGTTTGGCGTCGGGAGATCACTGACTTTGATGGTGCCAGAGATGAGCGCGTTCGTGGGCGTTGATGAGTAAGAAGCCGGCGCCGACGGTGAAGCGGAGCGGGGCGAAGGGGTAGCGGAAGCGGATTTTGTTGAGGTCGAGGTGGCGGCACTCGGCGAGGAGTTCGAGGGCGGCTTCGTGGGAGCGGCGGAAGTCGCGGAGGGCGGTGGCGGGGTCGGTGGGGTTGTTGGGGTGGGTGTGGGATTCGGATTCCAAGCGGGCGATGAACCAGCGGGTGGGGAGGCCGGGACGGATGGCGGTGGTGGGCTGGGGGCCGGCGAGATGGAGCGCGGGGCGGGCGGCGGCGCGCATGGCGGCGAGGCAGAGAAAGTTGGCTTTGGCGAGGTGGGAGAGAGTGGCGGCAGCGGTCGCGGCGAGTTGCTCGGCCTGGCGGGAGGCGGCGTGGAGGGTTTCGACGATTTCGGCCGGGGTTGGCATTCACTGGAGAATGCGCGAATGGCGTGGGGATGTTGTCACCGGTTATGCGCCGAGCCAGTGGCGGCAGGCGGCGGCGCGTTCCTGGCTCACGATGACGGGTTCGGGGGCGGGCGGGGTGAGTTCCAGTTGGAGCTTGCCTTTGGTGTGCGGGGTGCAGCGGACGACCGAGTCAATGTGGACGAGGGTGGCGCGGTTGGCACGGAAGAAGTGGGCGGGGTCGAGTTGGGCTTCGAGGTCGGCGAGGGGTTTGTCGAGGAGGTGGCGCTGGGCGGCGCGGGTGACGAGGAAGACGAGTTTGTCTTCGGTGTAGAAGTAGGCCACGTCGGCGAGCTTGACGACGAATTGGGCGGTGCCTTTGCGGACGAGGAAGCGATCGCGGGGGGCGCCGTGGGTGACGGCGTGGAGGCGGGTGGCGTAGTCGGCTGTGAAGTGGGCGGCGAGGGCGTGGTACTTGGCTAACGCGGCGGCGACTTGGGTTTGGCGGATGGGCTTCAAGAGATAGTCGATGCTGTTGGCTTGGAAGGCTTCGAGGAGATAGTTGTCGTGGGGGGTCGTGAAGACGACGGGGCAGCGGACGGGGAGGGCGCGGAAGAGCTCGAAGCTGAGGCCGTCGGTGCGCTGGAAGTCGCAGAAGCGGAGGGCGGGAGGCGGGTTGGCGGTGAACCAGCGGAGGGCTTCGGCGACG
>JBEIUO010000066.1:0-8125 GCA_040374335.1 Phycisphaeraceae bacterium | reverse complement strand
TTGTTTACCAGTTCAATCCGGTCTTCGTGAGCCATCCCCCGTACACCTTGCCCTCCAGCTCGTCGTAGACGGCGGTGGTGTACCCATTCGTCGTGCCGCTGGTCGCGCCCCATTCGCCGTCGCGTTTGCCGGAATCCGCGAAAGCGGCGACGTGCCCGTCCGCGAACAGCAAATGCCCGTACATCCGATCGTGCTCGTGGACGCCGTCGGCGATCTTCGCGCCGCGCCCATGCGCCGCGCCGAGATCGTCAAAGTCCTGGCGTCCGGTGCCCGGTCCGGAAGCCCCGGGCACACGAACCTGCGGGTAAGGGCCATCCGAGAGGATCTTCGCGCCGATGAGCAACTCTCCGTTCGAGAGCACCAGGTCCGCATCGTCGGCGGACGCGACAATCGTGCCGTCGCCCATCAGCGGCACCATCGATGGAGTCGCGGTGTTGCCGATCGACTTCTCGTTAAGCGGGCCGCGAAGCGTCGCGACGTTCTTATAGTTGCCTAGCTGCCGGTGGTCCTTCACGTCGGTATGGGCCATCGCCCACGTCTGGCAGTAGTTCGTGTTGAACCCGCGCTTGATCAGCGTGTCGATGTCCCCGGGCGAGAACGCGCGGAACGGGCTCGAGTTTGCCCTCGCCGCGTTCAGAGACTGCGACGCCCGCGCGGGCGAGGTCGGACAAAGCAGGTTCCCGGGGATGCAATACTCCCCGTTCACCATGTCAGCGACCCACCCCGTGGTATCGAGGGGGCCGTACCCCTCCGTCGTGTTGTTGTCCCACGAGCCGGAGGACAGATAACCGCGATTCGAGTTCGAGTACGAAAGGAACCCGATCCCCAGTTGCCGGAGGTTGCTCGCGCACCGCGTGGTCCGAGCGGCGTCACGCGCGGCCCCCAGCGAGGGCAGCAGAATACTGATCAGGAGCGCGATAATCGCGATGACGACGAGAAGTTCGATCAGCGTGAAGGCCCGTGCGTTGTCGCGAGTCATCTGCATGTGCGCTCCGCGTGGTGGTCCAGTTGAGGGAGCATCTTGAGCACGCCGCGAACGGCTTGCGTTGCCTTGGCGCTAGGGCCGTGTCAAGATTGCGTTAAGCACCCCTCCCCGGGCCAGGCGTTACAGGCCGCACCATCCACCCCGACCCAACCCCCTCCCGAAGGACCATCCCCAACCCCCCCGATCTCGGCGCCCCCATCGACCGATAGGTACCACGACGTGCCGCGCACCGCGGCCGAACGGGGGCTGTGTGAGCGCCGAGACACCCAACAGACAAGCCGATGCCAACGAAGCGACGCCGGTCCGCTCCGTGGAGATGCGTGCCGCGGTGGGCGCTCTGTTCACGCTCGGTGTGCTCGGGGCCGTGGTGGTCACCGCGACAGTCGCCGCGTGCATCTGGTGGATGACCGTCGTAGGCCGCCGGGCCCTGGACGACACTCGCCACGAGCGTGCGCAGCAACTCGCGGGCGTGCTCGCCGCGGCAGCGCAGGGAGCCCTGCGGAACGGCGACCTCGCGGACCTGCGTCTGACGCTGCGTGAGACCGCCGCGACGGGCTCGCTTGGATCGTGTCGCGTCGAACTCGCGGACGGCACCGCCATCGCGGATTCGTCCGCCGCAGCGGTCGCGAATCGCCGGGAACTCCCTGAACGCTGGCCCGAAGGCGCGGGCGTGCCCACAGAAAACGACGGCGAACTCCGAACGTCCTTCACCGTTCCAAATCGCGGGCTCGCGGTACTGGTCGTACAACCCGTGTCGGTCCGCGCGTCGCTTGTTACCCCCGAGGTCATGCTCGGCGGCGGCGGGATCTGCGTCGCGGGCGTGCTGCTCTGGGGTGCCGCCTTGCGTCGCGCCGGAAAGAGGGTGAAGTGCCTCACCGCGGTGCGCAGTGCACTTCTTGACGCGAACACCCCCGGTGCATCCGCCGACTCGCTCACCGTGGCCGAAACCTTCGGCGCGGAGGCCGTCGCGTGGAACACGCTCATTGCCGAGCGTGACCACCTTCGCTCTGGGGCCTCGCTCGCCGAAGCCGAGAGCAGCGGGCGTGCGCACGGTCGGGGCGAGAGCGCCAACGCCGCGGCGCTCGACGGCCTGTGGCTGGGAGTCATGCTGCTGGACGGCGCGGGCAAGGTTGAGTACGCGAACGGCGCTGCGGGCGTCATGCTGCGGGCGCGGCGGGAGGCCCTGCTGGGACGCGAACTCGCGGAAGTCGTGACCGATCAAGCCGTGCTCCCCGTGCTTCGCGACGCGATGAACACGCGGCAACGAGCGAGCGCGGAACTCGTCACTTCTCAGGACAACCAGGAGCGTGCGGTCCTGCGGCTGACGGTCAAGGCGCTCCGTCGCGGTGACGTCGCCGCCACGATGATGCTGATCGAGGACGTGACGCAGCAGCGGGTCGCGGACGAAAGCCGCAACGCGTTCGTGTCGCAGGCGACGCACGAACTTCGAACGCCTCTCACCAACATGCGTCTGTACGTGGAGACGCTGGTGGACGAGGGCGATACAGATCCCGCGGTCAAGGCGCGATGCCTGAACGTCATCTCGGGCGAGGTGCGCCGGCTCGAACGGATCGTCGGCGACATGCTGTCCGTCAGCGAGATCGAAGCGGGCTCTCTCCGCATCGTTCGCGACGACGTTCAGCCCGCGACGCTGCTCGAGGAGGTCGAGGCGGACTTCCGGGCCCAGGCCGAGGACAAGGAGATCAGCCTCTCCTTCGAGCTCCCGCCGCGACTCGACACGGTGCGGGGCGACAGGGACAAGATCACGCTGGCCCTGCACAACCTGATCGGCAACGCGCTCAAGTACACACCAGCCGGCGGCGAGGTGAAGGTGGCCGTGCAGCAGACACCCGCGCAGCTCAGTATCGCGGTGACGGACAACGGCATCGGGATCAAGCCCGAAGAGTGTGAACTGATCTTTGATCGGTTCTACCGCGCGAAGGACAAGCGACTCACCGGGATCACGGGTTCTGGCCTCGGACTCGCGCTGGCCCGGCAGATCGCGAGACTGCACGAGGGCGATGTCACCGTGCGGAGTGCGCTCGACAAGGGGAGCACGTTCACCCTCGTGCTCCCGACGCAGGAACGGGGAACCGTGACCGCTCGTGCTGCCTGAGGAGACTGAACCGTGGAGATCGGCGAGACTCGACAGGGTGCGGTAACGGTGATCAAGCCCGCGGGGCCGCTCTGCCTCGGCGATGCGGAGCAGTTCCGCCGGCACGTCGCCGAGGTCCAGAGCCGCAGCCTTGGACGTCTCGTGATCGATGCATCGTCCATCGCGTACGTCGACAGCCAGGGGCTCGAGGCCCTGGTGGCGGTGAGCGACGAGCTCGCGGGCGGTGGCCGCTCCCTCCGCATGTGCGGCGCGGGCGACACGCTGCGTGAGGTCTTCGATCTCACCGGTCTCGCCGAGCGCTTCGAGCTGTATGACGACGTGAACTCCGCGGTCAGGAGCTTCCTCGCATGACCGGGGACCCGCGTCCACGTCACGGCGGTCAGAAGCCCAAGCCCCGGGTCGGCGAGGTGCTGGTCATGGAGGGGCTGCTCTCCCCCGAGCAGCTCGAGCGTGCCCTCGCCGAACAGAAGAACGGCTCGCGGATGCTCGGCGAGCTGCTCGTCGAGAAGAACATCGTGCCGGCGAGCGCGCTGGTCCGGGCGCTGAGCCGCTGCCTGGGCGTGAAGGGCTGCGTTCTTCGGCACGGCCTGATTGACCCGCAGTTGATCAAGCAGATCGGCGCGGAAGAGGCCGAGCGGCTCAAGGTCATCCCCATGTTCAAGGTCGGGACCACCCTGACCGTGGCCATGGCCGAGCCCCAGAGCCTTCCGGCTATCGACCGGCTCACCGCGCTCACCGGCTGCACGATCAACCCCGTGGTCGCGCTCGAAGCCAACATCCTCGAGTTCGTCCGCAAGTACGCCAGCGGCGATGTCGACGTCGACGCGTTCCTCACCAGCCTCAGCGAGTCGGACGTCGAGGTCGTCGATCGCGAAACCGTCGACGAGGGCCCCAGCACCGACCTCGACCGCATGGTCGCCGGCAGCCCGATCATCAACCTCGTCAACATCGCCTTCCTCACCGCCGTTAAGGACAAGGCCAGCGATATCCACATCGAACCCGACCGTCGCGGCACCCGGATCCGCTACCGCATCGACGGCGTGCTCCGCGACCTCATGAAGCCGCCCCCCGGCATGCACGCGCCGATCGTCTCGCGCGTCAAGGTCATCGGCAAGATGGACATCGCCGAGAAACGCATGCCGCAGGAGGGCCGCGTCCGCATCGTCGCCGAAGGACGCGACATCGACCTCCGCGTCTCCAGCATCCCGACGCTTCTGGGCGAGAAGCTCGTCGTCCGCATCCTCGACAAGGCCAATCTGAAGATGCGCCTCGAGGACCTGGGCTTCCGTCCCGCGGCGATGGAGACCTTTAAACGCTTCCTCGACCAGTCCCACGGGATGGCACTCGTCACCGGTCCGACCGGTAGCGGCAAGACCACCACGCTCTACTCCGCGCTCGACCTGCTCCGCGGCCCCGAGGTCAACATCCTCACCGCCGAGGACCCCGTTGAGTACCAGATGGACATGGTCAACCAGATCCAGGTGAACGAGCAGATCGGTCTGACATTCGCCCGCGTGCTCCGCAGCGCGCTGCGCCAGGATCCCGACATCATCATGGTCGGCGAAATCCGCGACCACGACACGGCCCGCGTCGCCGTTCAGGCCGCGCTCACCGGCCACCTCGTCCTCGCCACCCTCCACACCAACGATGCCCCCGGCGCGGTGGCCCGTCTCGTCGACATGGGCATCGAGCCCTACCTGCTCAGCGGCGCGTTCAACGGCGCGGTCGCGCAGCGCCTCGCACACACCGTCTGCAACTCGTGCGCAACCAAGTACTACCCGCCCGAGCAGGTTCTCGCCGAAGCCGGCCTCGCCGACCACGCCGGTAAGCCCTTCCGCAACGGCTCCGGGTGCCCGCGCTGCCACAACAGCGGATTCTCCGGCCGATGCGGTGTTTACGAGGTCTTCGAGGTCACACCCGAACTCCGCCGCATGATCCACCACTCCCGCCCCACGCACGAACTCCGCGAGAAGATGCGCGCGTGCGGCGGCCTCTCCCTCCGCGACGAAGGCGTGCGCCTCGCGCTCGAAGGTAGAACCACACTCGAAGAAATCCTCCGCGTCACCCAGAACGACGACGAAGACCCCGCCTCCATGCTCGCTCTCCCCGCCTCCGCCACCTCCGAACACGATCGGAGGGACGCCGCGTGAAGTTCACCTGCCAGGGCTTCGATCGCGCCGGAAAGGCCGTTCGCGAGACAATCGACGCCAAGGACGCGCAGGACGCCGCCGAAGTCCTCCACCGTCGCGGCGTGTTCGCCTCCAGCATCAAGCCTCTCGCCGGCGAGGGCCCCTCCGGCGGCCCGCGGAAACACCGCTCGCAGGGCACAACCGCGCGCGTCGTCGCAGTCTCGGGCTTCATGCGCCAGCTCTCCGTGCTCGTCTCCACCGGAACACCGATGGCCGACGCCATCGGCTCCATCGAACGCCAACTCCCCGACAACGCCTTCCGCGCCGCCGTCGCCTCTCTCCACGCACGCGTCGAAGAAGGCTCGCAGCTCTCCGAGGCCATGGCCCTCCACCCGACCTACTTCGACGGCGTCTGCCGCAGCCTCGTCGCGGCCGGTGAGAGCGGCGGCAAGATGGACGAGATGCTCCTGCGCCTCGGTGATCTCCTCCGCCAGCAGGTCAAGACTCGCCAGATCGTCCGTAGCGCCATGGTCTACCCCGTGCTGCTCCTCTTCGTCGCCGCCGCGGTCATGATCGCGATGCTCGGCTTCGTCCTCCCCCGCTTTGAAGGCCTCTTCAAGACTCTCGGCACCCCTCTCCCCTCCGCGACCCGTGTGCTGATGGAAGCAAGTGGTTTCGTGCGGGAATGGTGGTTTCTCCTCATCGGCGCTGTCATCCTCGGCGGCGTCGCCGCCCGCCTCGCGCTCGCCACGCCCAAAGGAGGCCTCGCGCTCTCGTCGTTCCTCCGCCGTGTGCCCAAAGTCGGCTCGCTCAAGCGGAGTATCGCGACCGCCCGCATCTCGCGCGTCATGGGCGTGCTCCTCAGCGGCCGTGTCGCGATGATCGACTCCCTCCGCCTGCTGCGGCAGAGCGCCCCCGGCCCCGAGTACGCCGCGCTCCTCCAGAACGCCGAGGAACTCGTGATGCGCGGCGAATCCCTCAGCGCCGCGTTCTCGGATGAACGACTCATCGTCCCCGGCGCGTGCGAGGCCCTCAAGAGCGGTGAACGCTCGGGCCGCATCGGCCCCGTCCTGATGCAGGTCGCCGATTCACTCGACGAAGAAAACGAACTCGCCGTCAAGACCGTCTCCGGGCTCATCGAACCCGTCATCCTGATCGTCATGGGTCTGCTCGTCGGCGGCGTCGCCATCAGCATGTTCCTCCCACTCTTTGACCTCGCGGCCGCGGGGGGAGGAGCCGCGCCGTGAAGACCGGATGGAAGAGCCCGATCGGCGTCGATCTCTCCGGACGCTGGCTCAAGGCCGCTCAAGTCGTCGCCCCACGCGCCAACTCCTTCACGCTCGCAGGCGCATGCCGCCTCGAACGCGCAGCCCCCGACTCGCCCGTCACTCCCGACGAAGTCGCGCACCTCATGGAAGCCGCGGCACGCGCAGGCTGCGAAGGCTCTCACGTCCGAATCGCCGTGCCCCCCTCGCTCGCGGTCTGCGCCGCCCTCGAACTTCCTCCCCGCTCCTCCGGCGCGCCACTCGAACAGATCGCCCGCCTCGAACTCGCACGCACGGCGCGACTCGCCCCCGAAACACTCGAAACCGCCATGTGGTCCGTCCCCCCGCCCGGTCGCGGCGGCGAAGGTACCCACGTGGTCGCGGTCGGCCTCCCTCACGCGGAAGCCGAACGCCTCCTCGCCATGTTCGACACCGCAGGCTTCGAAGCCGACCAACTCGACGTCCGAGCCTGCGCACTCGGTCGCGCCTCCGGCGCCGAAGCCGCCGGAGCCTCGCTCCTTATCGACGTCGGATGGGACCACACCGGTTTCCTCCTGCTCCTCGGCGGCCGCGTGCTCTACCAGCGCGTCCTCGCCGACACCTCCCTCTCCGCGCTCTATCGCGACGCCGCCGCCCGCGCCGGCGCGGCCCCCTCAGTCGTCGACGCCCTTCTCCTCCGACGCTACGACCCCGACCTTGAACCACGCAGAGTCGCCGCGGCAGTTCCCCTGCGCGGCGTCCTCACGTCGTTCTTTGACACCATCGCCAACGAAGTCACACGCTCCCTCGGATACGCCGCACACCGATACGGCGGCATCCCCGTCTCAGTCGTTCGACTCACCGGCGACGGCGCAGGGCTCCCCGGCCTCTCCGACCGCCTCGCCGCCGGAGAACTGCCCGTGCGCCCCCTCGCACCAAGCGACATCCTCACGCTCCCCGGCCGCTTCAGCAGGTTTGCCGACGCCCACGGCCTCGTCGCCGCGATCGGTCTCTCGCTCCCGGCCACTCCCGCCGAGAAGGAGGCCGCATGATCGGCGTCAACCTCATGCCCGCCGCGAGACGGGACGCCATGCACAGGAAGTCCCGCGTGCTCGCCTGGGCGGTAATCCTCACCGCGTACGCCGGTGCGCTGGGTGCCGCCGGGATCGTCGCTTCCTCCGCAGTCGAAGGCGCTGCCCCCACGCGCGCCGAACTTGCCCGTGCTTCCGAGATGCTCACGCTCCGGGAATCACAGGTCAAAGACGCCGACGCCGCGTGCGTCCAACTCGACCGCAAACTCATGGCATCACGCCTCGTCTCCGAGCACCCCGATTGGAGTGTGGTCGCCGAGCTCATCGCCGAGCGCAAGTCGTCCGCGTTGGTGCTCGACTCGCTCTCGGTCCTTCCCGTCGGCGGTGTCGCCGACCGTGGCGGCAAGACCGCCGCACACACCATCGAAATCGCGGGCGCCGGCGATTCCCAGCGCGCCGTCAACGACTTCATCGCCCAGCTCGAACAACTCGGCCTCTTCACCTCCGTCAAACAGGTCGAGAGCCGCGCGCGGGTCATGGACGGTCGCCAGATGGTCGGCTTCCATCTCGAGTGCGCACTCTCGAGTGCACCCATCCCGCAAGGAGCACCGCGATGAGCG
>JBEIUO010000620.1:0-2564 GCA_040374335.1 Phycisphaeraceae bacterium | reverse complement strand
TTCACGAACACCATCATCGTGTCGTAGCCAAGACTGCGCAGGTCCTCCGACTGCTTTTGGATCTTCCCAAAGTCGTCTCCCGTCCCGTCCAAGATCAGGCCCAGTCGCCCGTCAGTCCAGTGCCGGAGGAACGCCTCTCGGGTCGTCTTGGCCCGGCCTCGCGGGCTGTCCTTCCCTTCAGTAAGCGCTGCGAAGGTCTCGGGCGGTAGCGTAGCGAGGGTCTTCGGGTCGATGCCCATGCGCCTGAGGTTGTGCTCGAAGAAGGGATCGCTGTTCACCAGGTTCAATCCGCCCGGCGAGGTCATGAGCGCCGCAGCAGACTTCGGGATGCCGAACAACTGCGAGACAGCGTAGGACTTACCGGACCCGGGCCCTCCCGCGAGAAAGACGGCCTTGAGGATCCCGGGGTCGTGCACGCCATTGTGGAGCACCGGTCGGCGGGAGCGGGGGTTCGTGCGGGGGAAGAGGAGGCGCATGGGAGGACGGTACTTGACGGCCGCGTGCGGGAGAACTAGAGAAGTGCCATCACCGTCGAAGGTCTAATGGTGACGACTTTGGGGGATTAGCTCAGCTGGGAGAGCGCGAGCTTTGCAAGCTCGATGTCATCGGTTCGATCCCGATATCCTCCACCACATCGCAGGGGTGTCGCCAAGCGGTAAGGCAACAGGTTCTGACCCTGTGACCGTAGGTTCGAATCCTTCCACCCCTACCACCCAGCCGGTAACAGAGAAGCCCAGAGTACCTCGACGGTACCCTGAGCTTCTTGCGCCGTTGCGCCTGACCGAGAGGATCAAGCGCTGGTTCGGCTTCGACTAGAAGCGGCGAGTGCGGCCGTTAGAGCGGAACGCCTGCTGAGCCCTGGCACTCATGTGGCCCTTGGCGGCCCAGCGTGCGAGGTCGTCCGCCAGACTGGCCATCTCGTCCATGTCGTGCTCGCTGGGGGCGTTGTCGATGCCGAGTTCGACGGCCCGACCACGGAAGAAGTGGATCATGCAGATGGCGTGCATGAGATCCATGCTGGCTTCCACGGTGGGTCCCTCCCCCTCGTAGGCAGCCATCTGCATCATCCTGAGGTAGTAAGCGAGGTGCTCACGCACCTGAGCTACAGCAGCGGCGTCTGCCGGATTGCGGCGGCGCATCATGATCAGCGCTCCCCGCGGCGCTCGGCTGCGACAGCCGACACCGCTTCCGGCATCGTGTCGAACTCGCCCGCGTGGTAGCGCTTGGCAGCAGCCTTCATGAGGCTCTGGCCCTTCTTCAGGCCGGGGTTCGACTTCGTGGCGGAGACCTGCAGCTCGTCGTTGCCGCCCTGCCCAGCCCACATGTTCGGGACGTTGTACGCGCGCCCGGTGCGAGCCATTTCGTGCATGGCCCACGGCTGACCGTCCCATGCCTGAAGCCAAAGAGCATCATGACCACGGGTCGGGCTGTTCACGTTGCGGCGCACGCTCGGCATACGGCCGTTGGCGTACATGTTCGGCGTGTTGTACGCCTTGCCCGCGCGAGCCTGCAGGTACTCGGCCCAATCATTGCCGTCCATCGCCTGACGCCAGAGGTGGTCCATCCCGCGCGTGCCCATGCCGCCCGTGTTCTTCTTCGTCTTGGGACGAGGATCGACCGGCTGGAGCTTGCCTTCCGCGAGCTCCTTCCAGGCCGTGACCATCGCGTTCTTGAACGAGCAGTTGTTCTCAGCGAGGATCTGGTGCGCCCGGATGAGAACAGCACGGGAACGACGCTCCGCCTCGAGCGACTTCGGCGTGGCCGTGCGCGGATTGGTCTTCACGACACCCTCCGACTTGAGGTGCGCGACGGCGTGCGCCGCCCCCTCTGCCGTTGCCATGTCGTGCGGAACGCGGGAGCGCTCAGCAGCGTGGAGCATCTCCGACACGGTACGGTCGAAGTCGAGGCCGGACCCGTGGCGCTGGTACGCCGACTCGATGAGGCCGATGCCCTTGCCGTAGGACTTGTGAAGGTTGTTCGCCATGATCAGCGGCTCCGCTTCTTGTTCTTGAGAACGGTGGTGAGGTTGGGCATGTTGTCGAACGGAGCAGCAGAGGGGTACTCCATGTACAGCTGCGATCCGCCCTGGATCGGGCCCACGCGGGAAGCAGGCTGCGGCCAAAGGACCTCAGCGTTCCGCATCCGGGGGTTGCGCTTGCGCGTGCCGTTGTTGAGGATCAGGGCCTCGGTGAGGTTCGGCGAGCGGTCGAAGGGCACGCCATCGGGCCCGTAAGACCGTCCAGTCCCGCCCTGAATGACACCCACCGCGCGAGCGGACTGGGGCCAGAGCACGCCATTGCGGCGGGTCTTCTTGCCGTTGTTGCGCACAGCCACGCCCGGGTAGTCCCAGAGCATGTCCGGCGTACGGTCGAACAGCGTCCCAGTGGGCCCGTAGAAGGGGCCGGTGCCGCCCTGAATGATGCCACGCTGAGGATAGAGCACCTGCGCGCCAGGGTAGGGAAGGCCGTTCGCACGCACCTGAGTGCGGCCAGGAGGCCACGCACCTGCACGGTACATCTCGACCGCCTGGTCGAGCGAGTACTTCAGGTCGTAGTTGAGGTAGT
>JBEIUO010000570.1:0-2759 GCA_040374335.1 Phycisphaeraceae bacterium | reverse complement strand
TCCACTGTGCGGGTGGGGAAGACATGCGCTGTGCACAAGACGCCCCGCACGAGCTCTACCGAGGTGATCGAGACGTGCAGATCGAAGCGACCGTGCTCGGTCATCAACTCCTGCTCGACCTCCGCCGCGTGCCGGTGCCCGGCGGGCGCGTACGAACGAACGGCGCCCGCGCGTTCTGGGTGGTGGCTCCCGGGGCTCACCGCGTTGCCGGCCTCCGAACTGCCGACCTTCACGTCGCACACCACGGAACGGATGAGCCCTGCCTTGGCGAGCGGGAGCAGGGCGAAGTTCATCGCCGTGGCGTTGCACCCGACGCCGCTCGCCAGCTTCGCCGACTTCAGTCGCTCGCGGTGCAGTTCCGGGAGGCCGTACACGAAGCGATCGAGCCACACCGGTGCTGGGTGGGACTCCTCGTACCACCGCTTGTACGCGGCACCATCACGCAGACGGAAGTCCGCGGAGAGATCGACGATGCGGGGCGCGAGCGCCGTGTACTTCTCGATCTGCTTGCTGGCCTCGCCGTGCGGCAGGCAGAGGAAGATGACATCGCACGGGGTCAGCTCGTCGGGGCGCACAAACTGAAGCTTTGTGCGGCCGCGGAGGTTCGGGTGCACCGAGTGCACGAAGACACCGGCCTGCGAACGGCTCGTGACCTGAGACACCTCGACGTGCGGGTGATCCAGCAGCAGGCGCAGGACTTCACCCCCGCCGTACCCCGAGCCGCCGACGATCGAGACTCGCGTCCGCGATGATGGTGTGGTGCTCACAGAACAGCCCCCTGTTCACGCTCCGCCACCTGTAGCGTCCAATCGACGATGCGGGCCGGGATGTTCACGCCCGTAGGCTCGATGCTGTTGCGGAACTCCATCGTGTGGTTGATCTCGCTCACGAGCATGCCTCGCTCCGGGCACTCGAGCAAATCGATAGCGACGAGCCCGCCACCGATCGCCCGCACCGCGCGACGGCACAGTGCAACCGTCGCCTCGTCCGGCACGAACGCGCCCGCCTGTCCGCCGCGTGCCGTGTTCGTGATCCAGTGCGGGCTGTTCCGCACGATCCCGCACACCGCGTCCTCGCCCGCCATGAACACACGCAGGTCGCGCCCGGGCTTGTTGACGTACTCCTGGATGTAGAACACCCCGTGCTGCACCGAACCCAGCGTCGCCTTGTGCTCGAGGATCGCCTCCGCCGCGTCCCGGTCATTCACCCGCGCGAGCAGCCGGCCCCACGAGCCCACCGTCGGCTTCAACACCACCGGGTACCCCATCTCCTCGATCGCCTCCAGCGCGGACTCGGGCTCCACAGCAACCCGCGTTCGCGGCGTCGGCACCCCGTCGCGAGCCAGCGCGAGCGATGTCTGGAGCTTGTCGCCGCACGTGTCGATCACGTACGACGGGTTCACGCACGGAACACCGAAGCGCTCGAACATCCGCACCGCGGTGATGCCTTGCGTCTGGCTCACGCACCGCTCGAGAATCACGCGGAAACGATGCCACGCGCCCGGGTCGTGGATGTCCCACGTGGCCGTGCGGACGTCGATGAGTTCATGCGCGATGCCGCGACTGGTGAGTTCGTCGATGAGCAGTCGCTCTTCGACACGGATGCGCGAGTGGAGAATGCCGATCATGGTGAGTGCCCAGGGTGAGGGTGAATGAGTGGGGTGGAACGGCTGCGTGATCGGATGGGCTTACTCGCCCCAGTCCTCGCGGACCTCCGGGGCCAGGGCCAGCGTCAGTGGGGATGTCGAGGTCACCTCAAGCTCGGCCGAGCATTCGCCGCAGCGGCACACCTCGCCGGCGAGCGGCCGACGGGCAAACGTGACCTCCGCGGAGCACTCCGGGCAGGTTGTAGTCGCCGCGGTGGTGGAGGGGGTAGTGGACGGGGTGGACATGCTGGACTTCCTTTCGATGCTGAGTTCGGGGACAGGTTGAAAACGACAACGGCCCGCCGGGACGCCGGCGGGCCGTGAACTCTCGGACGGTTTGGCTTGGATCAGCCTCCGTGAGCGCACAGGTCAGCCGGGCCCGGGTGGGCTTTGGCTTTACCTTTCAGCGCTTTCGTGGAGGCGGTCTTCACAGTCGTAAACACTACGCGGGTACGTACGCCGGGTTCAACCCCGGTGCAGGAATCTTTTTCGGACGTTTCTGGCAATCTCTTGAGATGCGCCCGGGCAGCCCACCCGTCGCCCCTATCGCCCGAACGCGCGATAGTCGCTGTCGTCCCAGTTTGAAACGGTGGTCAGCTCGATCGCAGGCCGCGCCAACGCGTGACCGTCGAGAAAGATCGCGTTGGCCCCGCGCCCGTGCCTGTTCACCGCAATCCGCTGGGCCGTCTCCGGCGTCGTTCCCCCGACGCCATCGACGTTCGATGTTCGCCACATGTCGTAGTAGATCGCGATGTTCAGCTCCGACAGGCTGCCGTTGTACCAACTGCCCCATCGAAGGCCGTTGGGATCATCCACGAAGCACGTGAGGAACATCGTGCGGTCCGGTGCGATGTACCTGCGCAGCGGAGTCGGTCCCTTCGCCACGTTCGAAACGACGTTTCTGGCCGTAAACCGCAGGCCGTTGTTCACGTAGTGAATGTTGTGCGGGTCCTTGCGCCGTGAGGGATCCCGGTAGTACGGTGCATCCGCGTACTGGTCTCGAAGCCCACCGTCCGCCGCGGAAGACTCCGCCCGCGGATCCAGGAAGGGCCGAAGGTTGAAGGCCCACGCGAGGTTCCACTGCGCGCCTCGGTAGGCCGCCACCTCGGGTGCG
>JBEIUO010000481.1:0-3180 GCA_040374335.1 Phycisphaeraceae bacterium | reverse complement strand
GCGGTCATCCGCAAGCCTCTGTGGGTGTTGACCACCATCTTCCACCTGGTCGATCAGTTCGTGATCGACGGGCTGGTTGACCTGTTCGGGAAGCTGCCCAAGGCACTCGGCCAGAGTCTGCGGCCGAGCCAGAGCGGCGAGCTGCACGGGTACGCGGTGGGAATGGCGGGCGGCATCGCGGTGCTGCTGTTGATCGTGATCTTCGTGGCGAACTGACCGGAAGCGAGAAACCGCAAGTGATCCTGACTTCACTCATCCTCGTGCCGCTGTTCTTCGCTCTGCTCGTCGGGCTGATGTCCGACAAGCACGCGAGACCGCTGGCGCTGATCGGCAACCTCATCACCCTGGCCGTGACCGTCCTGATCCTCGTCCAGTTTCCCTGGGCTGGAGGCGGTCGGGCCTTCGAGTTCGAGTCCAGCGCGTCCTGGCTCCCCTCGATCGGGCTGAACTTCACGCTGGGCGTTGACTCGCTGGCGGTATCGCTGGTGGCGCTGACCGCGCTGCTGGGCCCGATCTGCGTGGTGGCGTCGACGACGGCGATCACCGAGCGGGTCAAGACGTACTACTCGTGGTTGCTCGTGCTGCAGGCCGCGATGTTCGGCGTGTTCGTCGCCCGCGACCTGGTGCTCTTCTACATCTGCTTCGAGTTCACGCTGATCCCGATGTTCATCCTGATCAGCCTGTACGGCTCCACCAACCGCAAGGCGGCCTCGGTGAAGTTCTTCCTCTATACCTTCACGGGTTCGATGATCGCCCTCGCGGGTCTCGTGTACGTCGCGTGGAAGCACGCGGTGACGCACAACGGCGAGTGGACCTTTGACCTGGCACAGCTCCAGTACGCCGCGGGGCAGTTGACCGCGACCGAGCAGGGCTGGGTGCTGCTGGCGCTGCTGTCGGGTTTCGCGGTGAAGGTCCCGATCTTCCCGTTCCACACGTGGCTGCCGCTCGCGCACACCGAGGCCCCGACGGCGGGCTCGGTCATCCTGGCCGGCGTGCTGTTGAAGCTGGGTACTTACGGCATCATCCGCTTCGCGGTGCCCTACTGCCCGATGGCATTCGTCGAGTACGCCCCGATCATCGCGACGCTGTGCATCATCGGCATCCTCTATGGCGGTCTGATCTGCTGGGTGCAGACCGACGTCAAGAAGCTGGTCGCATACTCCTCGGTCGCGCACCTTGGTTTCTGTGTGCTGGGCCTCGCGGCCCTCAACAAGGTCGGCCTCACGGGTTCGATCCTGTACATGATCAACCACGGTCTGTCGACCGGCGCGTTGTTCCTCTGTATCGGCATGGTGTACGAGCGGTACCACACCCGCTCGATGAAGGAGCTCGGCGGCCTCGCGGGCAAGATGCCCGTGTGGTCGACCTTCATGGTCTTCTTCGTGATGGCCTCCGTCGGTCTTCCCGGCCTCAACGGCTTCGTCAGCGAGTTCATGTGCCTGCTCGGCACCTTCCAGGCGAGCTCCGCCTGGGGCTCCTCGGGCCTCTGGCAGACCGCCGGCGGCCTCGATGGCGGCCAGGTCCCGGGCGCGACTCCCGGCGAACTCGGTCCCTGGTACGCGGCGATCGCGGGCCTGGGGATGATCGTCGCCGCGATGTACCTGCTCTACATGACGGGCAAGGTCGTGTGGGGCCCCCTCGTCCTGCCGAACCATCATGACAGCCACGGTGGCCATGGTGCTCACGGTACCCACGGTGCCCAAGAGTCGCACGGTTCGCTGCCGACCGACCTGAACGCCCGCGAGATCTGGACGCTGGTCCCCCTCGCTGCCCTCTGCCTCATCCTGGGCGTGTACCCCAAGCCGCTGATCGAGGCCCTCGACGGCCCGGTCTCGCAGATCACCGAGCGCGTGCAGGCCGCTCGTGAGCTCGTGACCACGGCCAACGCCGCTCCCACCGCTTCAGAGGCCACGACCATCCCGGCCGCCCTCGCCTCGGAGGACCAGAAGTGACCGAACGACTCGCGTACCTCTACCCCGAGATCGCCCTCTTCATCGCGACGTGCTTCGTCATGGTGCTGGGCCTCTCGCCCGTGAAGGAAAGCCGAAAGCTCGTCCCCGGCGTCGCCGGTTTGGGCGTGCTGATCGCCACGCTGCTGGCCGCGTTCACGACCCCCTGGGGTGATCGTGTCGTCGCCGAAGGCGGGCAGACACTCCTGCCGAACCTCGTGCCCTATGCCAAGGTCATGATCGGCGGCGTCGGGTTCCTCCTCCTGCTCCTGCTGACCGGCACCGTCGATCGCGGGGACGAGGAACGCATCGCCTCGGGCAAGGCCAAGTTCGACCCCCTTCGGTCCAACCGCGCCGAGTTCTACTCGTTCTACCTCTTCTCGCTCACGGGCCTGATGCTCTGCGCGAGCGCCGACGACCTCATCTGGCTCTTCCTCGCTCTCGAACTCACCAGCCTCCCGACCTACATCATGGTCTCGATCTCCACCGCCGACAACCGCGGTCGTGAGGCGGGCGTGAAGTACTTCTTCCTCGGCGCCCTCGGCGCCGCGATCTTCCTCTACGGGTTCACGCTTCTCTACGGCGCAACCGGCAGCACCAACTTCAACGAGATGCACGCCGCCTTCATGCAGGGCGGCGTGACGAGCCTCGGCCTCGCCGGTCTGATGCTCTCCATCCTCGGCGTTGCCTTCAAGATCGCCGCGGTCCCGATGCACTTCTACACGGCCGACGTCTACCAGGGCGCCGCCGCTCAGGTCTCCGCGTTCCTGGCCTTCGTCCCCAAGACCGCCGGCTTCCTCGCCATGCTCCTGCTCCTCGCGTGCGTGGGCTGGGGCTATGCCCCCGGTGGCTCCTCGCTCGGCGACGCCGACCTCTACGGTCGCGGCTCGGACCTCCCCGAACTCGTCCGCCTGCTCTTGTGGGTCATGGCCGCCATGACCATGACCGTCGGCAATGTCCTCGCCCTCATGCAGACCTCCGTGAAGCGCATCCTCGCGTACTCCTCGGTCGCGCACTCGGGCTACATGCTCGTCGGCCTCATCGCGGGCCCCGGCGACGGCTCCTTCACGCAGAACGGCCTCGCCGCTGTCCTCTTCTACCTCCTCTGCTACGGCACCATGAACATCGGCACCTTCGCCGTGCTCGCCGCCGTTGAGCACAAGGCCAACGCCGACGGCGAACACCGTGGCATCGACTCCGTCGCGGACCTCCGGGGCCTGAGCTCCAAGAG
>JBEIUO010000135.1:0-6552 GCA_040374335.1 Phycisphaeraceae bacterium | reverse complement strand
CCGCACGGGGATCTTCGACAACTCGTCGTGGGCGATGCGCATCGCCGCTTTCCAGCGGTCAGGGGTCTCCGCCATGAACGTCTGGAGAATATACGACGCCCCGATCTCGCGGAGCGCGCGGTCTACGGTCGTGTAGCCGTTCTCGATGTAGCTCCGGTACTTGAAGACGAGGTCGCCCAGATGCGGCTGGTACTCCCTGTCCGAATACGAGGCTCCGGTACGGGCTTTGCGTGTCGGGCCGCCCGCCTTGAAAGCATCGGCCATATTGCGAGATAGCTCGAACTGGATCAGGTGACGCAGCTCGTGCTGGACTGTTGCGCCCAGCTCCCCCCGAATCGCAGACTCCGGTGCCCGAGCCGCGCGGGGCGTGATGACGAGCACAATCTCCGACCGAGCTTGGAGCGTCTCCGGATTTTCGGGAATGAGCCATCCGAACGCCTGCTGCGGGCCGTGTTCCGTCTCGACCACCTCCGTCTCGTCCTTCGAGAAGATGAGCGTCAGCAGAAACGCAGGAAATGGCACCCCGTACACTTGGTGCATGGAGGGGATGAACGACGTCATACGGCGCTTCGCGGCGGGCATATCAAGCTTTGCAGCCATCCCGTCGCGGAACGTGTAGATGACGTCGATAATCTGCGTGCAGACCTGGGAATACAAGAGTTCAGGTATACGGATGAGCCCGTTCCGTCGCGTCGAAGCCATCTCCCGGCCCTCCTACTGGATCAGAGCAGATCCGACCGCTCCCAGCCTGACGCCGTCTTCGTGATGGAGTCGCCGGGGTTGATGAGCGCCCCGCTGCACGACTTGCTCTTCCTGCGGGCCTGCATCGAGTCTCCGATCTCGCGCTTCGGGTTGTTTCGGCTGCGCGGGTCGCGACCCGATGCGAGGTCGTACTCCTCCTGCGAGACCATGCGGATCTTCCCGTCTGCTGTCCGCACTCGGATCTTGGGAGTCGACGCCCGCACTTTTGTCCACGAGGGCTCCACCGTTCGCGTAGCAAGCGTCCTAGGCTTGTTCCATGCGGCATCGTAAGGCCCCACTGTGCGTCGCTCCTCCGCCTCGAGCGCGATCCGTTCGGCCTCTTCGCGGCGCCTCTTCAAACGATTCAGCTCGCCGTATGCAGGGTCACCCACCATCGCCTCCCACGCCCGATGAGACATAGGCGTGTTGAACGGCTTTTCGCGACTCTTAGTAGGGCCCTCGCCGCTCCGCGCTAACCTCTGGAGCTTGGCGCGTTTCTTTTTTTCTTCGATCTCCAGGGCCTGTTCTGCCGCGAACTCCTCTTCATACTCGCGAAGCAGTTGTTCTTCAGGTGCGTAGGGGTTGCGGCGGTAGTAGGGGGTCGTGCTGCCCGTGACGGGGCGCAGCTCGACGTAGTCCGAGTAACCCGAAGAGCCGTTGCGGCTGTTCCGACGGGCGTAGGCGGCCGAATCCCGCGGGTTCCGCGTCAGGATGAGGTTGCTCTGGTTGCTCTGGAGCGTGTTGCTCGGGCGGAGGGACGGCTCTGAACCGCTGTTCACCCCGCCACCCGGAGTGTACTGGGGCCAGAGGACACGGGCGTTGTAGCCCCGCGCGGCGAGGACGTCATCAGGATTTCGGCGGCGTGCCATGGAGAACTCCGAGAAGGGTAGAGGTGGGCGAGGGGATCGCTGTCGTGTTTCCGAGAGCTTCTTCGACCTTCGCGTAGGAAGCGTGATGCCAGAAGGTGCAGGCCCCGCCAAGCGCGGCGACAAACGCCCCGAACACGGGTCGATCCTTCATTACCATCATCCCAGCCAGGACGATCGCAGGGCCTCCGACCGTGTACGCGAAGCGGCGCTGGATTTGCAGCGTGCGCTCCGTGGAGACGTCAAGGCACAACGCGACGATCGTCCCGTGCTCGTCGCGTTGGGCCGTGACTTGCGGGGAGAAAGTGACCCCAGGAATGGGAAGGAGACGGTTCACGTAATGCACCCCGCTACTCTCCAATCTATCCGCTGTTCTCCTCATCTGGCGGAGATGGAGTGCTCTCTTCTGCGTGCACGACGTCGGGCAGCTCACGTACGCCGTGTAAGGCGAGTGGTGGATTTCCCAATCTGCGACTTTCCGCCGCCCAAGCCTTCGCGCACACGTCGTGCTAGTACGACGAACGGGAGCGTGTCGAGCATCTTCAGGAAGTCGCGTGCGGTGGAGCACAAACCGACTGTACCCTCGTACATGAGTCGATTCGATGAGAACACGGAATCGCCGAGGAACGCCTCGGGTTCGGTCTGGATGAGCGCGGTCGCTTTTTCGACCATCTGTAGCGCTTGTCGCCGGGTCTCGGCGGGCATCCACGGAGTAATCGTCGCAGTCTCCACAACAAGCGTCAACCAGACGGTGCAATCAGGGATATCGTCGAACCCGATGGGGGAATCAGGGTCGTATGCGAAGCGGCTACCTTGCGCCAGCAAGAAGTCGAAGTCGTAGAGTCCGCCCGCAAAACGGCCCAGTTCAGCTCCGTGCTCTGTTCGAGCAGACACCGCGAAGTCCAGCAAGTCTGAGAGGCCGCGCACCGCTGCGATCTCGTGGGGCGCGTAGCACTCTACACGCGCAAGGAAATACAAGAATTCCGAGGCTAAACAGGCGGTCGTGTGCTCCGCAAGCCCGTCAACCGCTTCTTGGAGAACGCGGGCGAGATGGCGCAAGCGTTGTCCACGGACCTTCGCACGTCTCGCGGCCTTCACATCTACATCTTCCTCGCGTTCCTCCTTACGTTCTTGATTCCACTTGTCGAAGAAATCGTCCACTTCCTTCTTCTTCTGTTCCTCGCTTCTCCGACCCTGCGCGCCGGAGAATGCGGTCTCCACACTGCGCGCTTCCAGATCCGCTTGAGGGTAGGCCGCCCGAAGTCGTGCCAGTTCTTTCGCAGCGACCGCCTTCTCAGCAAGCGCAGACGCCCTGTTCGCGGGGTCTACGATGCGCATGAGCACGGCGTACCGGTTACGGTAGTCCTTCTCGGCGGGGTTTCCACGCGTGCAGGGCAGCGGGCGCGGCCTCATACGATACTCCGGAGCAATCGTCTCTATGCCCCCTAACCCGCTCGACACCCCTACGTCGAATCGGGTCTCTCCTCGGCCACGTCCGCTGCGTGCGGGGCGAGCGGCGGCGTGTTGGCGAGCCTGACCAGTCGGACGTATTCGAGGACGCGTTCCTGGTGCGCGATCTCGCGGGCCCTGTCCGTGAGATCCAGCCAGGGGTCAGGCTCCCCCCGTTGACGCGTCAACGTGAAGACGTCCAATGTCAGCAGGGCGTACGAATAGGAGTTGATCTCGTGCGGGTAGGCACGAACGCCTGTGCCGGGCGCCACCCGGCTCAATGCGACCTCGGGATCGAGCGGATCGATCCGGGCGCGTGCGAGGATCGACATCGAGATGGCGACCTCCGGCGAGATGAATCCTGCGCGGCGAAGGTGGGACATCGTGACGCAGAGGAAGCGGTACGTCTTCGGGAACTTGATGCCCTGCATCCTTCCGAACACGTTGATGTACGCGCTGTCCGTGATGCCGTCCCGCCACCTGCCCTGCTCGGCCCCTTGCTGGATCGCGCCCAACACGGCGGGCATCACCACGTCCGCACTCTTCGCGACACGGTCTGCGACGTAGTTCTCGAACAGCCAGTGGGCGTTCTCTATCGAGAAGACGATGCGCAGGAGATGGAAGGACGCCGCGCCGAGGACAATACCGCAGAGGAGCGAGAAGGTTGCATCGGTCATCGTGTGCTCTCCAGGCACCCCATATCACGTCCAGACGTGATAGTCTTCTCGGTAGGAGGCAGAACATGCCGCGCCGTCGCAGGAACCCCCTGGCTGATGACCTCAATCCGAAGACCTACGCAGACATGGCGCGCGGCGCAGATGCGATCCTGCGCGCGTACCGCCAGGTGTGCAAGACCCACAATTACCTGGAGTGTCGGGAGATCCCGCAGCTTTCGGATGGTAGGCGCTTTGACGGAGTCCATGCCAGATACATCCTGTCGCTCCACGCCGACCCGATGCCGGGCACCCGCCCGCTCACGCAAAGCGACATCATGCTGTTGAGGCACTACGCGGGCGCGCTCACGAAGCTGGAAGACAAGAAAGTGGCGCTGGAGGAGTTGTTGGCGCGGCTCCTCACGGCTGCGGAGGAAAACGGGGTGAGCCTCGATCACCTGCACTGCGCGAAATCTATGATGCCCTTCCCGTACGATGTAGCGCGACACGTGGTGAACCGCGTAGAGGCCGACCGCACGGACGTCGACTACTTCTCTTCGCAAATGCCCGAGACGGCCAATCCACGTCGACGCAAGAACCCCGCTAAGGTGCCCGAGGGGCTGAACCCCCGTACAGGGCGTCAGTTGGTCGAAGCGGGGCTGTGGCTCTACGAACATTCGGACAAGTTGGCGATGCAGGCGATGAACATGCGTATAGATGTCCGTCCGAACAGGGAGCACCCGAACGAGACGCTCATCCTGCGGGGCCACGAGATTCCGGGAGCGGTTCGAGGCGACGGGAGCAAGTACACGGCAGATGAGATGGCCCGAATCAAGAACGCGGCCAAGAAGTACGAGTATTGCACGGCGCGTGCACGTGTGTACGAAGACATGTTCGCGCATGTCGCAGAGCTGGCGAAGCAGAACGGTGTCGTCTTTGACCCCTCGCTGCCCGCGCAAGCGGAGGCAGAAGGGGTGCCGTTGTTCCAGCGAATCCTCTACGGAGACGGCCCGACAAGTCGCCGGAACCTCGTCGTCCTGTGACGCGAGCAGTCTACTGACGGAACAGCCCGTAGCCACAGTAGCCGAAGATGTTGTCCAGCGAGGGGGTCGGGTCGCCCACGACCCCGGCCTCCAGCGCGGGATCTCCGATGTTCAGGAACGCGGCGCAGAGGGTGGCGTAGTCGTCCACGTAGAGTTCGCCCTTCGGGTTCTGACCGTACGCTTCCCACAGAACGCGCACGTCCTCCGGGACCTCGTTGTCATCGTAATCCTTGCAGTAGGTCGAAGGTTCGAGCTTCGGTGCCTTGTCCTTCGCGGCGTTGTATGCGGCCACGATCTCCGCTTCCCGCGTCCCGTCCGTGGTCCCCAGGCACATGAGCCGCAGGAAGACGGTGCGCGTCTCGCCGTGACCGTCGTCGGAGCGGTCGCCGACGGTGAAGGAGAAGGTGTAGGGCTGGCGGGGACGGGTCGAGTTGGTCGTGTTCATGACGAACAGCTAACCACGCGGGACTAAAAGAGCAAGCCCCGCCGCTTCGGGTTGCGCCGAAAGGTCGACTTGAGGACGCCGCCTGCTGCGCTGATGTCGAAGCCCGCAGGCCACTTCATCGACGGAGAGTAGGTCGCGCCCGCGAAGAGGGCTCCCCGGAAGTTCGCGTTCGTGAAGTTCGCGGCCCGGATGTCGGCACCCCGCAGGTCTGCACCTTCGAAGTTAGCACCCGTGAAGTCGGTGCCGAAGAGGTTCGCTCCCTGGAGGTTTGCGCCTCGGAGGTCGGCCCCCTTCGCGAAGTCGAGGGAGAGGTCTCTCCCCGCCAGATCCGCGCCAGGAACCAATGCGATTCCCTTGACGACGACTGCGGGGTTGCGTCGAGGATTTGAACGGGCACGCTTCCCAGCGAGGATGGGCGTCGTGTCGAAGCCCGCAGGCCACTTCGTGCCCTCGTCCCACTGTACCCCCTCCATGTTAGCCCCTGCGAGGTCAGCCCCTGCGAGGTTGACCCCGGTGAGGTCGGCTTTGCGGAGGTCGACGCCTTTGAGGTTGGCGTCTTCGAGGTTGGCGTGGGAGAGGTTGGCGTAGGTGAGGTTGGCGTAGGTGAGGTTGGCGCGGGCGAAGTCGGCGCTGGAGAGGTTAGTGCCGGAGAGGTCGGCGCGGCTGAGGTACGCGCCCCCGAAGTCCGCGAGGTTGAGGTTCGCGCGGCTGAGGTATGCGCTGGTAAGGTCGGCGCGGAAGAGGTACGCACCGTAGAGGTTCGCGCTATAGAGGTACGCACCGCTGAGGTTCGCATCTTTCAGGCTTGCGTCGGTGAGGTTCGCGTTACTGAGGCGCGCGCCTGTGAGGTTCGCGCCCGTGAGGTTCGCGCTGGCAAGGATCGCAGCGATGAGGTCCGCTTCCTTGAGGTTCGCGCCTTTGAGGTTAGCGAATGAGAGGTCGAGGCCCCAGAGATCCAACCCCGACAAGTCCAAGCCCTTTCGGTTGTTCTCCCGCAGAATGCGCTGAATGGTTTCATCGCCCGTGGGCTTCTTAGACGCAGGGCGCGGGGGCGGGGGCGGGGAAGCGGACCGAGAGAATCCGGCGGGAATCCCAAGCTTTTCCCGGATACCGGCCGCGAGTCGTGCAGCCATCGCCTTCTCGTTCGGAGAGGCTCCGCTGTTGGGGGCAGCGATACGCTCGTATGCGGCGAGGCGTCCGTGAAGGTCGTCTGCGGGGTTGTATCTGTACATGTGTTCTCCTGCTCGATTGTTCAGCCGGCTGATCGTGTTTCGGGGGTTGTTGCGGCCACGCTTCCCAGCGAGGATGGGCGTCGTGTCGAAGCCCGCAGGCCACTTCGTGCCCTCGTCCCACTG
>JBEIUO010000058.1:0-8479 GCA_040374335.1 Phycisphaeraceae bacterium | reverse complement strand
GGGGTGGGGGGTTGGCCGGGGTCGTTGTTTTTTTCCGGGGGGCTGGGGGCGAGGGGGGGGGGGCGGGTGATGGGGTAGTCGAAGGCGTGGGCGATGTTGAGGGTGAGGATGTCGAAGGGTGCGCCGTGGGGATAGATGGAGCTGCCGGGGGGGCCGCTGGTGGACCAGGCGAGGCTGCGGAGTTTGAGTGATGAGCCGACGTTCTTGCCCCGGAGATCGACCCAGAGGTCGACGCGTTCGCCGGGGGAGAGCATGATGTAGGGTTTGGTGACGGGGGCTGGGAGGAGGCCGCCGTCGGTGGCGATGGCGGTGATGGGGGTGCCGTCGTCGAAGGCGAGTTTGCAGGTGCGGGCGTTGCAGCCGTTGAGGACGCGGAAGCGGTAGACGCAGTTGGCGACGTTCCACGCGGCGTTGGGTTGGCCGTTGACGAAGATGGTGTTGCCGAGGAAGCCGGAGTTGGACATCGGCGTGTAGCTGAACTGGTTGTTGGCGTCGAAGGTGCGGTCTTGGATGATGAGGGGCTTGTCGTAGGTGCCGCGGGGGAGGTGGAGCGCGTCTTCGATCCAGTCTTCGACGATGAAGAGACCGGCGAGGCCTTTCATGACCTGGTAGCCGGTGCGCATGTCGGGGTGGGGGTGGAACCAGTAGGTGCCGGCGCGGTTGTGGACGTCGAACTCGTAGAGGAAGGACTGACCGGGGTTGAAGATGTCGCGGGGGTGGCCGTCCATGGCGGCGGGGACATCGAGGCCGTGCCAGTGGATGACGGAGCCTTCGGGGAGTTCGTTGTGCACGTTGATGCGGACGCGCTGGCCTTGTTTGACGCGGATGATGGGGCCGAGGTAGTTGTTGGGGAGGTTGGTGAGGGCGGAGGCGGGGCCGTTGAGGAGGGTGGGTTCAAAGCGCCAGACGGTGGTGGGTGCGCCGGCCTGGTACTGCACGGACGCGACGCGCATGGGCATGTCGATGTCGACGGCGGGGAGGAGGGAGGGGCGGGTAGGGGGATCAGCGAAGAGAGCGCGTGGGAATGAGGCGAGGCCTGCCGCGGCGGCGGTGCCGGTCGCACGGCGAAGGAACTCCCGGCGGTCGAAACCGGGGAGGGACGGATCAGATTGGAACGCCATACCAGTCTCCGCGGCGGGTGCCGTGCTCGGACAGATCATAAATCACGGAATGGATACGTACGGGGAGGGGCGGCGGATTCTGGTGGTACTGGGGGGTTCTCAGACGGGAGAGGGGCGGGGAGAAGTGGACGAGTGGTGAAGTGGGCGGTAGGTCGTTGTGAGGATTGGGTGCGTTGCGGTTGGCGGGCGGGGCAAGGGATTGGGTTTTGTGCGGGTGTGAGGTGGAGGTGCGGGACTACATTGAGGGAGGGGGTGCGCCTACTGTTGGCTCCCTATGGCGAAGACACGCGAGATCAAGAAGCGCATCAAGGCGGTCGGCAACATTCGTCGCATCACGAAGACGATGCAGATGATTGCGACCAGCAAGTTTGCCCGCGCCCAGCAGGCGGCTACGGCGGGCAAGCCGTACAGCGAGACGCTGTTTGAGCTTGTGATGCAGCTTTCGGCGACGCTTGGGGATGACGCGAGCCATCCTTTGCTGCAGTCGGCGAAGGGCGGCAGGGACCTGACGCTTGTGCTGACATCCGACCGCGGGTTGTGCGGGCCGTACAACGGCGGCGTGCTGCGGCAGTCGATGGGCCTGTTCCGCGGGACACCGTCGGCGAAGGAAGGCGAGATCGAGCTGGTGGGGAAGAAGGGGCTGTCGTTCCTGAAGTTCAGCGGGATCCCGGTCTCCAAGCACCACACGCAGTTCGGGGACAAGCCGAGCTACGACGCGGTGCGAGAGCTGGCCGAGGAGTTCATGCGGCGGTTTCTGGCGGGAGAGGTGTCGACGGTGCGGGTGGTGTACATGAAGTACATCTCGGCGTCGCGGCAGGCCGCGACCGTGATGCAGTTGCTGCCGTTCAAGGCAGAGGCAAAGACGAAGGTGGCGGAGGCCAAGGCCGGGCCGGCGTCGATCTACGAGTTCACGCCCTCGGCCCACGATCTGCTCGACGACCTGCTGCCGGCGGCGGTGAAGGCGCAGCTCTTCCAGGCGTTCAACGACGCGGTGGTGAGCGAGCACGTGGCCCGTATGGTGGCGATGAAGGCCGCGACGGACAACGCGGGCAAGATGGGCAAGCTGTACACGCGGAAGTTCAACCGCGCGCGGCAGGCGCAGATTACGACCGAGCTGACGGAGATCATCTCGGGCGCGGCGGCGTTGGCGTAAGCAAGAGGTCGATTGGTCACGATGCCGGGCGAGAGGGCCCGGGGTTGTGTCATGACTCGAAAGAACGCTTGATGCGCGAAAAGAACCACCCCGCACGAGGCGGGGTGGTCCATATGCAATCGTCAGTTGAAGCTGGGATTACTGGGGAACGACGGGAGTCGTCTCAGTCGTGGTGCCGTTCTGCGAGGCGTCGGTCGTCGTGGTCGTCGGGGTGGTGGCGTTGGTCGTGCCGTTGAAGTTGGCGGTGGTGGTGTTGTTGGTGTTGGTGGTGTTGTTGGTCTTGGAGAGGCGGTTATTGCCGGCGGGGCTGATCTGGTTGGTGCGGTTGTAGGTGACCTCGAGGGTCTTGAACTCGGAGCCGTTGGTACCGATGGCGTAGGTCTCGAAGACGACGGTGTCCTTGGCCGGGAAGCGGGTCACGGTCTTGGTGTTCTGGGTCGCGCCGTTCTCATCGGTGAAGGTGAGGTTCCAGACGATCGAGCCGTCCGACTGACGATCGCCCGTGGACATCTGCATGCCGGTGGAGCAGTTGTCGATCCAGAAGGACTCGAAGCGGCCGTTGGTGTTGTTGAAGCCGAAGAAGCCCGTGCCCTTGAAGGGGGAGCCGCCCATGGAGCAGGCGAAGTCCTGCTGGACGAAGCGGCCGCCGAGGGTGGCGGTCATCGTGGTGATGCCCTTGGCGGTCTCGGGCTCGGTCTCGGGGGTCGTCCAGAGCTTGGTGGTCGTCTGCCAGCGGCCGATCATCGAGGTGATGAGCGACGAGTGGTTCTTGGTGGGGAGGGAAAGGTCGTTGGTGGTGCCACCGGTCGTGGTGCCGCCGGTGTTGCCGCCGGTCGTGGTGTTCGCGGTGGTACCGGTGGTGTCGGTCCCGGTGGTGACGGTGGTGTTCTGAGCCGCGGCGGCGCCGGCGAACGTGGCGAGAACAGCGGCGGCGAGCGTGATCGTTCCGGTCTTCATCTGAGAAACTCCCTTTGAGTCTTGCTTGCGAATGTGCGTCGCTCACGCCGCGGACAGGTGGGCGCGATACACGCAGAGGGATCATCGACGAGCGGGGGGAGTGACTGAAGGGAGAAGGGGGTGATGACCGGAAGAAAGGGGAGTCCGGCGGGGGTTATCGCCGACGGCGGGAGGCGAAGAGGGAGGCGGCGGCGAGGAGTGGGAGCGAGGCGGGGGCAGGGACCTGGGTGCAGGCGGCGTCGATCCAGGCGGCGAGGTCGTGGGTGATGGCGATGCCACCGCCGGGGATGTGATCGCCGGAGCCGAGCCAGCCGTGTTCGCGGGAGGAGTCGCCGTAGGTATGGACGGCGGCGATGCCCTGCGAGAAGACGTGGGCGATGGAGCCGTCGTCGAGGGTGATGGGGGATGGGGCGGCGATGAGGTAGGGCGCGCCGGAGTCGCCGTTGAAGGAACTGCCTTCGCCGGGGACGGAGGCGATGGAGCCGGGCTGGTTGAAGTCCCACTCGAGTGCGGTATAGGAGTAGGAAAGGAAGGGGATGGAGAAGAGGCGGGTGCGCTCGATGGTGTTGTTCTGGAAGCCCTGGACGCCGGCGCGGTCGAGGGTGATCAAGCGTTGGGTGGCGGTGTCGAGGGTGCCGGTGGAGCCGTAGGCGGGTTGGGAGAAGGTGGTGCCGACGCGTGAGGTGGGGTCGGCGGGGGCGAGGGCGAGGGGGGAGATGGAGTCGAAGAAGGAGTCGGCGGGGCCGTAGGGGACGCCGATGAGGGCGAGGTCGGCGCCGGTGTGGGCGGCGCTGAAGACGAGGGAGGAGGATCCGCCGAGTGAGGTGGCGGGGGGGTTGCCGTTGCCGAAGCCGATCCGGGTGTACCCGGCCTGGGCGACGTGGTCGGCGGTGAGGATGCAGAGCCAGCCGTTGCCGGAGGTATCGATGAGCTTGTGGACGATGGAGCCGGTGGCGGTGGCGGCGAGTTCGGAGTCGTCGGCACGCATCTGGACGACGGAGGGGTTGCTCAGCAGTTGAGTGGAGGGCCCGACGGCGAGTGCCGGCGCGGCGAGGAGGAGGATCGGGAGGGAGATGGCGCGCGGGGCGGGCATGGTCTTTCCTTACTGATACACCGCGAGGGGGAGGGGGCAAGTGGCCCGGGGTCTGTACGCGGGGAGTGGGGCGGCGGGTGCCGGTACAGGTGGGACAGGGGTGGGTTATCGCACGTTCGGGGGCTTCCCGGGCGTGGTACGCTGGGGGGTATGCAGGGTCCGCCGGGCAACATCGAAGAGCAGGTGACGGGTCTGCTGGAGCAGATGTCGGCCGGGCGCGCGAACGCGGCGGGGGAGTTGCTGCCGCTGGTGTACGAGGACTTGCGGCGGGTGGCGGCGTCGCTGTTGGTGCAGGAGGGCAAGGGGCACACGCTCCAGCCCACGGCGCTGGTTCACGAGGCGTACATGCGGTTGGCGGGGCAGCGGAGCGCGGGGTGGGAGGGGCGGGTGCAGTTCATCTCGGTGGCGGCGGGGGTGATGCGGCGGGTGCTGGTGGACCATGCGCGGGGGAAGAAGGCGGCGAAGCGGGGTGGGGGCGCGGCCCAGGTCTGCGTGGTGGACGCTGTGGAGGCGTTTGACCGCGGGGAGGTGGACCTGGTCGCGCTGGACGAGGCGCTGACCGCGCTGGCTGTGTTGGACGAGCGGAAGGCGAGGCTGATCGAGCTGCGGTTCTTCGGTGGGCTTGAAGTGGAGCACGCGGCGAAGCTGCTGGAGATCCCGTTGCGCACGGCAGAGCGGGACTGGGCGTTTGCGCGGGCGTGGCTTCGCGAGCGGCTGAAGGGGGGTTGAGCGGTGGATCGCGAGTTCTTCCAGAAGGTGGAGGAGATCTTCGTCGCGGCGATCGAGTCGCCCGAGGGTGAGCGCGCGAGGATCGTGGAGCGGATGAGCGATGGCGACGCGGCGGTGGCGGATCAGGTGATGAAGCTGCTGGGGCAGCACGAGCAGTCGGCGGGTTTCTTGGAGTCGCCGCTGACGGCGAAGGAGGCGGGGGCGCCGACGACCATCGGGCCGTTTCGGATCGTGAAGCTGCTGGGGGCGGGCGGGACGGGGACGGTGTACGAGGCGGAGCAGAGCCAGCCGCAGCGGCGGGTGGCGCTTAAGGTGCTGCGTTCGGGCGCGGCGACGCGGGGGGCGATGCGGCGGTTTGAGGCGGAGGCGCACGTGCTGGGGGCGTTGCGGCACTCGGCGATTGCGCAGGTGTACCAGTCGGGAGTACACGAGGCCGATGGCGTCAGCATCCCGTACTTCGCGATGGAGCTGGTCCCGGGCGCGCGGACGGTGAGCGAGCACGCGACCGAAGCGAAACTGGACCTCGTGGCGCGGCTGCGGCTGTTCCTTGACGTGTGCGCGGGCGTGGCGCACGCGCACCAGCGCGGGGTGATCCACCGGGACCTGAAGCCGGGCAACATATTGGTGGATGAGGCGGGCGGGGTGAAGGTGATCGACTTCGGGCTGGCACGGGTGCTCGGGGATGATCGCTCGGCGACGCTGCGGACTGACGCGGGGCAGATCATGGGAACGCTCGCGTACATGAGCCCGGAGCACTGCGAGGGGCGGCCGTCGCTGATTGAAACGCGGAGCGATGTGTACTGCCTGGGCGTGGTGTTGTACGAGTTGTTGTGCGGGCGGACGCCGCACGACCTGAGCCGCGAAGGATTCGCGGAGGCCGCGCGGATCATCAGGGATGTGCCGCCGGAGCGGCCGGGGGCCGTGGTCGCGGAACTGCGTGGGGATCTGGAAACGGTGATCCTCAAGGCGCTGGAGAAGGACCCGGCGCGAAGGTACCAGTCGGTGGGGGACTTTGCGCGGGACATCGAGCGGTACCTGAGCCGGGAGCCGGTGGAGGCGCGGCCGCCGAGTGTGATGTACCAGATGCGGCTGTTCACGAGGCGCAACCGGGCGTTGGTCACGGGTGGCGCGGTCGCGGTGGCGGCGCTAGTGGTCGCGACGGGGGTGAGCGCGGCGTTCGCGGTGCGGGCGGGGCAGGAGGCCACGAAGGCACAGGAAGCGAAGCAGCGGGCGATGGAGGAATCCGCGCGACGGGCGAAGGCCGCGGCGTTCATGCTGGGCGCGTTGTCGTCGGTGAACCCGTTTTTGCCGGAGGATCTGACGGAGGCGATCCGGTCGAACGACGTGGATCCGTGGGCGGAGTGGTCGCAGAGCCCGTGGCCGTTCGCGGGGTTTGAGGGGAACGCAGCGACGGCGCGGGACGTGCTGATCCGCGCGGCAGAGCGGATGGACGAGGCGTTCGCGGACGACGCGCTCATCCGCGCGGAGTTGAGCGAGTTCATCGGGTGGACGCTGGTGCGCATCGAGGAGTACGACGAGGCGCGGCCGCTGATGGAGTTCGCGGCGCAGACGCGGCTGGAGCTCCTGGGCCCGGACCACGCGGACACGATCCGCGCGTGCCTGCGGCTGGCGGAGTTCTGCGATTACGCGGGGCCAGCGCCCGAATCGACGAAGTACTACAAGCTGGCGATGGAATCGTGCGATCGGAACTACGGGGTGTTTGATCCGCGGACGCTTCGGGCGCAGCGGATGCTCGCGAACAACCTCTGCACGATCCGGGGCGATGCGGGGCTCGCGACCAACGTGCTGGAGGAGCGGCTCGCGCTGGCGGAGGAAGCGGGGAGGGCGAACGACCCGGTGCTGCTGGTGCACCGCGCGTACACGGGGATGCTGCTCGCGCTGACGGGCCGGATTGAGAAGGGTGAGGTGCATCTGAGCAAGGCGGTGGAGAAGGCGCGGGTGGTGATACCGGAAGGGGACATCCGGCTGGCGACGATCGAGGAGTTCTTCGGGCGGGCGCTCGAGAACGCGAATCCGCCGCGACGGGACGTGGAGGAGTGTCTCTCGCGGGTTGTTGCGACGTACACGCGGTACTTCGGGCCGATCACGATGCAGACGCTCAACGCGCGACGGTGCCACGCGTCGGTGCTCGACCGGCTGGGGGAGCGCGACGAGTCGCGCCGGGTGTACACCGAGGTGTTGGCGGGTTTCGAGAAGTTGCAGGGGAAGTGGAGCGGGGAGGCGACGGACATTCGGATGAAGCTCGCGGCGCTGGAACTCGCGGCGCGTGACGTGACCGCCGCGGGAACGCACACGATGCTGGCGATCAATGGATCGTGGGCAGCGGGGGATCGGCGCGGAGACGGCGTGCTGGGGTACGGCTACGTGTACGCCGACGCGGTGTTCCGCGACCTGGGGGACGTGGAGGCGCAGTTGGCGCTCACGAACGAGCGGATCGACCTGTTGCGTCGACGGGGCCAGGTGAACGAGATCTCCCAGTTGGCGGAGGCGATGATCACGCGGGCGAGCCAGTTGCAGCTGCTCAAGCGGGGGGATGATGCCCGGATCGCAGTGGCTGAGGCGCGGGCGTTTGTCGATCTGAACGCGCGGTGGCTGCCGGATCGGCACCGGGAAGTGGCCGAGAACCTTGCGAAGACCGGGGGCGGGGCGGGATTGGCTGGGGAAAGGCAGTAACCGGTGGGGTGTTGGCGGGAACAAACGGGGGTGACTGGTGCATGGCACAGATCCGGCTCGTGGTTTGCGGTGCTCGGGGCGCTGATGGCTGATGCTGCGCCCGCACCGATCCCGGCCGAGACCGATCGCGCCGATCTTGACCGCGCCCTCCAAGGTGACGGCGATGCCTTTGCGCGGATCGTCACGCGGCATCAGCAGCGGGTGGCGGCGCACATCTGGCCGTTGCTGCGAGGCGCGGGAGTGGTCGAGGAAGTTGTACACGACACGTTCGTCGAGGCGTACATGTCGCTGGCATCATTCCGGGGGGGCGCGGCGTTCTCGACGTGGCTGTGCGGGATCGCGACGCGGGTGTGCTATCGACGGATGCGGGACCGGGATCGTCGCGGGCGCCGCGACGCGGTGTTCGCGCGCGAGCAGGCGAGTGCGACCCCGCCGGCGGAGGCGAAGGACGAACGTGCGGAGAGGCTGTGGGCGATGGTCGACACGATGCCCGCGAAGGATCGGCTTGTGCTCGTGCTCGCGTACGCGCACGGTCTCAGCATCGGCGAGATCGCGACGCTGAGCGGGACCAACGCGCTGGCGGCGAAACTGCGGCTGCACAGGGCCCGCAACCGGCTTCGAGAGTCGATGGAGAAGGAGTCCAGGTCATGAGCAACCCGCGAAACGAGTTTGAACTTCCGAGCGCGGGGCGCGCGCCCGTGGTTGATGTTCGGGCCAGTGTGATGGCCGAGC
>JBEIUO010000821.1:0-1447 GCA_040374335.1 Phycisphaeraceae bacterium | reverse complement strand
GGAGGCCGCGGAGTTTCACCCGCGCGCGTCCGTCCGTGCCAGACTTGGTGGTCGGCCATCGGCGCGATTTCTTCCGACACGTGGTCCCCGTAGCCGCCGCTGCCGTTCAAGGCGTCGTTCTGCCGGCAAACTAATCAGCCGAGGCGTCCGGAAAGGGCAAGGACCATCCCGCCAAGTCGAAGGAGGCGTTGGTCCTCTGCCCCGCGCACCGGGCGTAGGTCGTGCGAGGCAAGGTTGGTTGGTCTGTGCGCAAAGCCGACATGAGGCAAAGCACCGCGACGTACATCTCGTCGTTCGTTCCGCACTTTCCGCAAAGCGCGACTGTGCAACAGGGTCGCCGCGCGGATGCGTTTCGCAGCCGTGCGACGGTCGCGGGGCGTCACCGGTCGGAGACCATCGACGCCTGTGGCCGCAGCGATGTGCGTATTCAGCCCCGAGAACCTTCGGGCGCTCGGGTCGTCATGCAGCCGCTGCCGCTTTCGGACCCCGTCCACGCCCGAGAGCAAGGGCATGTAGTTGCGCTCACACGCCACGCGGTGGGGGAGTGTTGGGATGCGGGGGGGTACCCCGGTATGCTCGAGTACTCAGAGTCGCCCTGTGATGAACTCGATGTATCGGAGATCCCATGTGTACGCGATTGCTATCAGTGAGTATCCCGGTGTTCCTTCTCTCGTGCGCAGCAAGTGCAGCCGATCGGCTTGTGCCTCAGAGCTACTCAAGCATACAGAGTGCGATCAACGCGTCTGTGAATGGTGATCGCGTACTCGTATCGCCCGGGGTCTATCCCGAGTCGATCAACTTCAACGGAAAGCGCATCACCGTTCAGTCGTCGGGTGGGCCTACGGTGACGGTCATCGATGCAAGTGGATTAAATCGACGAGTCGTGCAGTTCACGGGCGGCGAGAACAGTCTGAGTGTGCTTGACGGGTTCACGATTCGAGGTGGGAATCCGACGACCGGCACACTTGTCGGCCACGGTGGTGGGATCCTCTGCTGCTCATCAAGCCAACCGACGATTCTCAACTGTGTCGTCAGAGACAACGTCGCGGAACTTGGCGGCGGCATCTACATGTGTCTCAACTCATCCCAGACGCGTATCGGTAACACCGCGTTCTGCAACAACCTGTGTGGCAGCGGTTATGGCTTCGACATCGCGCAGGGATTCGTCGATCTTGGAGGGGTGACCGCTTGTGCTGACTGCGGATGCGACCCCGGGCCGATCGTCGAGTGGACGACGCCGCAGGGTGGGAATGGTCACTGGTACCAGGCTCGCATGCAGCCGGGTTGGATCGACTGGGAATCCGCGCGGTCGGATGCCGTTGCGCGTGGTGGCCAACTCGTTTCGTTGACTGGCGCAGCGGAACAGCAGTTCGTCCAGTCGCTCCTGCGCCCGTACTCGATCGCGTACTGGATTGGTCTCTCGCAGCAATCCGGCGGGTCTGAGCCG
>JBEIUO010000736.1:0-2005 GCA_040374335.1 Phycisphaeraceae bacterium | reverse complement strand
GGCTCAAATCGCCACGCTCGACCTCGCACCCGAAGATCTCGCGCAGCTCGATGTGGGCGATATCGTTCTTTTGGAGAACCATCATTTGAGCGGCACTGGTGCCGGGCTTCAGGGCACGGCTGATGTCCGCAGAGACCACTTCAGGAAGCGCAACGCTGACCCTGCGCCCGAGACCGGAGGCCTGATCCTGAGACCAATAGGGTGCAAGGGCCGCGTCCGTCAAGCCGTACTGGGTCTTGAGCGCGCCCCAGGTGGCTGAGTTGGCAGGTACTCGAACCGGGATCTTCTCGTCCTGGATTACGGTCTTCATGTTCGAGAAACGGCGGGAGTCGCCTTCCGGCACGCCCATGTCCTCGATCGTGTACTGCTTCTCGAAGTTCGAGATGATGGTCCCCTTGGGGACGCGGAAGCCCTCGAGCATCGGGTCGACGAGATCCTCGCCGGAGAAGAACTCCTCACCCTCGCGATAGCGGAAGGGCGTGTTGACCTGTGCTTCCTTGAACACGGTCGGCATACGGCCGCTCGATGCGGGGGCGGGCGGCAGCGGGGGAACCACCCGCTTTCCTGCTCGAATGGCTTCCTCGCGGGCCTTGCGAGCCGCGGAGTAGGCTGCCTGTTCCGCGATGAACTTGCGATTGGCCTCCGCACGAGCGGCCGCTGTGGCTTCCTCGTCCACAACACGGCGGGTCATTGGGCCCCCGGGCACGGCCACCTTGCGAAGCCGACCAGGAGCAGGGACATGGCGAGTCTTGCCCGTGCGCGCATCCTGAACAGGTCGCTCAACGTCCCCGTGCTCCCAGATCAACTGGGCCGGGCTCACACCGATGCGGCGAGCGAGGCCCTCGAAGGTGTCGCCAGGTGAGACCACGTCCGCAGAAGGCTCATCGGCAATGTCGAACTCTTCGATGTTCGACCCGCGCTCGATCACGTAGTAGGGATTTTGCCGAAAGGAGCGAGCTGCTTCCGCAGCGTCGACCTCCGCAGCCTCACGACTAAGGCGGTATTTCGGGATCTTGACCCCTTCCGGCGGCCGGGGCTGGACGACGAATACGGGGCGGCCGTCCAGCATCTCTTCCACGACGCGATACTGCCCGCTCTTGCGAACAGCTCCGAGCGTGCGCTCGTAATCCTGTCGGTTGCCTGAGGCGTGCTGGGCGTCGAAGAGCCGCTGCTGCGCTGCGTGCCGACCCTTCTCCGTGGGCTCCTGCGTTCCCGGCATCAGCCACCCGTGCTTCTGCCCCTGGCGAGTCGCGATCGCGTAGGCACTCGAGAGGAGCTTCCGCTTGTCCTCGGCGCTGAGAGCCGCATCCAGACGCCGGCCCTTGGACTCGAAGGGAGCGTTGTAGGGAAGACCCAGTTCCTTCCGAACGCGGCTCTCGTATACGCCCTGGACAACAGCGCGGAACTGCTCCTTGGCCGGATCGTAGACGTCACTCTCCGGGTTCGCGGCGACACGGCGGTGGTGAATCTTCTCGACGTTCGCGCGGGTGAGCTTCTTCTTGTGCTTCTCGTAGAAGGCGCGAACCTCGCGGTTGTCGCCCCAGCGCTCGAGCACGGCACTCACCACATCGTTGACGTCGCGCTCTGCGACACGACCCGCCAGGATGTACTGGAGCGCGATGCGGCCATGGTTGGCGTCGTTGATCGGAAAACGTCGCCCGGGCAGCGCGAACGCGGAGTCAGGCAGACGGCCGCGTTCAGACGGCGTCAGGCCGCCGCGAGGGCCCGGGTTAGAAGCCATGCCAGGCACAGAGAAGTGGTAGCTCCCGCCATCACTCCAGCCCAGGGTAGCGTTGACAACGGGGCCAGGAGTGGCACGGCCGCTCGTGGCGGCTCCCGCGAAGAGGTCGTTGCTGAGCTTCGGGGGAACCGAAGCATCGGCCAGAGCGAAGGTCACGTGCGGGGTCGCGTTCGCGGAGCCCACGCCTACCGGCTGAACGGCCACAGCCTGAATCTGGTTGTTGGCCGCCCACCCAACCACGCGAAGCTGGACCGTCTGACCGAT
>JBEIUO010000657.1:0-2395 GCA_040374335.1 Phycisphaeraceae bacterium | reverse complement strand
GTGCTGCTGGCGGTGGGTGTGGGGATCGCGGCGGGGTTGTCGCGGTGGGTTGTGCGGCCGGAGTTGTTTACGTACGCGTTGAGCGCGGTGTTTGTGGTGGCGCTCGACCGGGAGCAGCGGAAGAATGGGGCGCTCGCGGTGCTGGTGCTGCTTCAGGTGTTGTGGTCGAATGCGCACACGTTGTTTGTGATGGGCCCTGTGCTGGCGTGGATTTTCGCGGTGGGGGAGAACGCGGAGCGGGTGCTGCTGAAGCGGCGGGGTGGTGGGGTGGACTGGCGGATCGTGGGGTTTGCAGCGGCGGTGACGCTGGCGTGCCTGGCGAATCCGTACCTGGTGCGTGGGGCGACGTTCCCGATCCTGTTGTTCACTCAGATTCAGGAAGGGCATGTTGTGTCGAGATCGATCGGGGAGATGGCGAGTCCGCTGTCGATGCCGTTGTCGCGGTGGACGCCGGACTTGTACGCGGCGGTGGGCGTGCTGGTGCTGGCGGCGTTGTCCTTTGTGGCGAGGGGGAAGCGGTTGAGCGTGGGGCGGTTGCTGGTGCTGGTCGCGATGGCGTATCTGGCGGCGAAGGCGCAGCGGAACGCGGCGCTGGTCGCGGTTCTGGGGACGTGGACCGCGATGAAGAACTTCGAGGAGATGTGGGTCGAGGGGGGTGGGTGGGCGGAGTGGATGCGGAGGATGACGGTGCCGGTGTACGCGGCCGCGGGGATCGGGAGCGTGGGGCTCGCGTGGTATGTGGCGACGGATCGGATGTCGGTGAGCATCGGTGCGCCTCGCGAGACGGGGATCGGGGTGGTGTGGTGGAACACAGCGGCGGAGGCGGTGGAGTTTTTGAATACGACGAAGCCTCGGGGGCCGGTGTTCAACACGATCCGAGACGGCGGGTACATCGCGTGGGCGAGTCGCGGTGAGGACGGGAAGCCGTACAAGGTGTTCGCGGATGGACGGCTTGAGGTGTACGGCCCTGATCACGTGGGGATGATGGCGGAGCTGGGTCCGCAGACGTGGCCGGAGGTCGAGAAGAAGTGGGGGTTCAACACGGCTGTTGTTCCGGTGCACGACAACGAAGCGCTCACGGCGTACTTGCTGGCGCGGCCGGACTGGGCGCTGGTTCATGTGGATGCGAGGACGGTGGTCTTTGTGCGGGACATCCCGGAGCATGCGGAGTTGATCCGGTCGCGGCGGCTGGAGCTGACGAAGGTATGGATCGACGGCATGGAGGAGGAGGCCGAGGACGCTCCGCCGAAGGGAATGTGGCGGGCGCTTGGTGGGGTGGGACGTCCGTTCAAGTGTGAGGGGATGGCTGAGGTGTTTCTCTCGCTCGGAGCGCCGCAGCGTGCGGTGCCGTGGCTGGAGCGTGCGCACGCGAACTACCCGGATCGGGAGCGAACACGGGCGGTGCTCGGGCAGTTGTACTGGGCGGCGGGGCGGGAGGCGGACGCGGACCGGATGCTGACGGGACTGGACGAGGAAACGCGGCTGATCGCGGCGCGCGAGGCGGCGCGGATGATGATGGCGGGGGGCAACTTTGCGGGGGCTATCGCGCCGCTGCGGTTGGCGGTGGTGCTCGCGCCCGAGGCGAGCGAGTTGCGGCTCGCGTTGGCGGATGCGGCGTTTCAGGCCCGGGACTTCAAGACCGCTCGGGAGAACTACGCGATCCTGTTGCGTGCGAACCCGACGGTGAACGAAATCAACAAGTACGCGTTCGCGTGCGAGCAGTTGGGGGATCTTGCAGCGTCGGCCCGGGCGTACGGGGATTCGGTGCGTGTGCAGCCCAACCAACCGGCGGTGTGGAACATGCTGGGGGGCGTACTCGTCAAAGCGGGGGATGTCGCGAAGGCGAGGGAGTGCTTCATGGAGGCACTGCGGCAGAAGCCCGACTTTGAGGCGGCGAGGAAGAACCTTGAGGCGATTGGGGCTCGTTAGCGGTAGAAGATGTCCGCGGAGCGCCAGCGGCGGAAGCTGATGCCGGCGCGTGGTGTGGTCATGAACCCGAGGAGTGTGGTGCGGCCTGCGCGGTCCACGCGGACGGCGGCGGCCCCGGAGTCGTTGAGGACGCCGTACGCGCCGATCTGCCACGAGAAGCTGCCGGCGCCCATGGCGTTGATGGAGATGCCGCCGACACGGAGTTGGCCCTTGATGTTCTGTTCATCGGGGCCCCAGGAGAGCAGGTTGGCCGCGATACGGCCTCTGACGGTGGCGGGACGCCATTCGATCGGCATGGGGGTGATGTGGGTGACGGGTGTTTCGAGGACACCGATGACGAGGTCGTCGGCGGAGGTGCACCGGACGGTGGCGAAAGTCACGGACGACCTTGACCGCCACGCGTTCAACACGGTGGTCAGCGCGCTGATGATTGCGGTGAACGAGCTGACGGAGGCGGGGTGCACGG
>JBEIUO010000519.1:0-2996 GCA_040374335.1 Phycisphaeraceae bacterium | reverse complement strand
CCCCGACATGGCAAGTCGGAGTTGGTCAGCAAGTTTCTCCCGGCGTGGTACCTCGGCGTCTGGCCAGATCGTCGGGTGATGCTGGCAGCGTATGAGGCGACCTTTGCCCGTTCATGGGGACGCAAGGCTCGCCAGGTGTTCGCCGATGTAGCCTGCCCGGTGTTCGGTCGGCGTCTGTCGGAAGACAACCACGCGGCGGACGACTGGAGCACGACAGCAGGCGGGGGGATGAGCACAGCAGGCGTGGGTGGGCCGATGACCGGGCGGGGGGCTCACCTGCTGATCATCGATGACCCGGTGAAGAACGCGGAGGAAGCGTTGTCGGGGACCACGCGGGAAAACCATTGGGACTGGTGGCAATCGACCGCCAGCACGCGACTTGAGCCCGGGGGAGTGGTGATCGGCATCATGACGCGATGGCATGAGGACGACATCTTCGGGCGGCTGCTCAAGGGCGGGGGACAGATTCGGCGATTGACGCTGCCTGCATTGGCCGAGGGTGGCGACATCATCGGGAGACAGCCAGGGGAAGCACTCTGGCCCGAGCGTTACCCGGTGGCCAAGCTGGAGCAGATGCGGCGGGAGCGGAGCGAGTACTGGTGGCGGGCGATGTTCCAGCAACGGCCCGGCACGTGGGGCGAGTCGAAGTGGGGACAGTACCTCGGGGATAAGGTGATGGCAGCCCGCTGGCCCGAGCAGTTCGAGGTCGGCGTTGTGGCGGTGGACCCCAGCCTCGGGGCGGATGATCGGAAGGGCGACTTCTCGGCCATCGTCTTCGCCGGCAGGGCTGCGGGGCGGGTGTGGGTGGATGCGGACATCCGACGCCGGCCAGAGCGGGAGATCGCCACGGATGCGGTGGAGATGTTCAGGCGGCATCGAGCGAACCTGATGGTTCTCGAAGGGAACGGGTTTCAGCGTGTCTTGGCCGAGTCGTTTCAGGTCGCCGCGATGGCTGCCGGGCTGGCGATGCCATTGCAGACGCTCATCAACACGGGGAACAAGACGCTCCGGGTGTCGGCGTTGGGGCCGTTGCTCGGGGCTGATCTCTTCCGGTTCGCGGATTCTCCTGGCTCTCGCTTGCTCTTGGATCAACTCGGGGAGTTCCCCCGCGGGGATCACGACGACGGCCCAGACGCCTTGGAGATGGCGGTGCGGGGGCTCAACGGGCTGGCGATCCATGCCGAGGAACAGGAGGAGGCCGTCTACACATGAGCGAGGTCTGGCGGTATCGTAGGGTGGTGTCGATGTGCCAGTGCGGCGAGGCGATGCGGATTCGCACGAGCAGAGACGGCAAGGCTGGGGTGATCGAGTACCGCGAGTGTCAGCGGTGCGGGGGCCGAAAGAAGACGTTGAGGGAGTCAAAGAATGAGCGACGCAATTGAGAGGCTGCTGGAGGCGTTCGTGCCCGAGACGATCGACAGACGGGGCTACCTGTACGACGATCCCACCTTCGGCTACCCCACCGCCGTCAACCCGTTCACCTCGGCCACGGATCGCTTGGACGGGCGGTACAAGCCCTACTACGACTCGGAAGTCGATCTGGCCTACATCCGGGGGGCCTCGCGGAACCTGTCGCTGTTGACGCCCGTGGCGACCGCGGCACTCGACAGGCTCGCCGAGTACACGTTCGGCCCGGGCTTCGGCTTCACTGTCCAGAGCGAGAATGAAGCCCTGCGGACAGTGTGCCAGCGGATCGTCGATCGGTTCTTGGACGATTGCGACTTCATCGGCCAGCGGATCGTCGATCGGTTCTTGGACGATTGCGACTTCATCGGCCAGATGGATCGGGAGATCCACCATCGCAGCCGGGAGGATGGTGAGGCGTTCGCCTACATCGAGTTGGGGGCGAATGGGCGGCCCACCCTGTGTTTCGTGGAGCCTGATCAGGTGCGGGAGCCGGGTAACGTCCGCGGGCTGGAGGAGTGGCTGGGCGACTTCGACGGCGTTCCCTCTTGGTCGTTCGGCGTGCGGACTCCCGAGTCGAAGCCGGCCCAGGTGCTCGGCTACCACTTGTCGCTCGATGACGGCGGGCTCAACTGGGACTACGTTCCCGCCCGGCGGATGTGCCATGTGAAGCGGAACGCGGTGGCGAACGCGAAGCGGGGGGTGTCAGACACGTTCTTAATCGTGGAGGAGATCGCCCGCGAGGCCAAGCTCAGGCGCAACATGGCCGAAGGTGCTGCCCTGCAATCGGCGATCGCGTGGATTCTGGAGGCCCCCCCGGGCACGACGCAGGCGTCAATCCAGACGCTCGGGGCGGGGGATGCGGTGGCGCAGTACGGCAAGCAGATCCTGGGCGGTGGCCAGAAGCAGCAGCGAGTCCAGCGGTACAACCCGGGGACGATCCTCAAGCCCTCGCCCGGCCTCGTCTACAAGCCCGGCCCGATGGGGGCAGAGCGCAACAGCGGCTTCCTGGAAGTCTCGCAGTACATCTTGAGGATCGTCGGGACACGCTGGGCGATGCCTGAGTACATGGTGTCGGGGGACGCGAGCAACGCCAACTACGCAAGCACGCTGGTGGCCGAAAGCCCCTTCGTGAAGGCGCGCGAGGCCGATCAGGCATTCTACGCCCGGGCGTTTCAGGCGATGCTGTTCAAGGTGCTGCGGTTCGAGTGGGAGCGTGGATCGCTTCCCCAGGTGCCTTGGCCCGAGATCGAAGCGGCGGTGGAGATCAGCGTCGAGAAGCCATCGGTGGCATCGCGGAACGCTCAGGAACTGGCCACGGTGCAGTCGGCACAGATCGCCGCGGGCATCTTGTCCAAGAAGACGGCTGCGATTCAGGCAGGACTTGACTGGGACGCCGAGCAGGCCAACCTGGCGGACGAGCGGACGCCGCAAGCCCCATCCATCGTCCAAGAAGCGGAGGACTCCTACGAGCCGCCAGAGGCCGCGAGGAACAACGCCAAGCGGGTGTTGCGGTGGCGGGATGAGCATGGGGACGCGGTCGCTGGCATGACGCAGGTGGGCTGGACTCGCGCGAACCAGTTGGCCCGTGG
>JBEIUO010000421.1:0-3509 GCA_040374335.1 Phycisphaeraceae bacterium | reverse complement strand
GTCGGCAGGGATGCCAAGCTGGTTCTCGTGCGGGTGCACGATCCGGAAGGGTTCCGGGCGTTCCTCTGCGACGAGGAGCGGGGGTTCTGGCCGAAACCCGGCGCAATGGACGTGAAGATCCCGGACGTCGAGCACGGCGGAGACGCTGACTGGTGGACCGAGAACATGCAGCACGTGATCGCAGACACGGGGTCCGCGCACCTCTGCGATCACTTCCGGGCGGCGACGGATGCGGCCGTCGAGCAGCCCTACTACTTCTGGGTTTCGCACCCGGAGGAGAAGAAGGCCGAGTGGGCGTGGCGGGCCACGTTCGAGGGCTGGGACACCTGCGGAGACGACAACATGCCAGGTGTCGCGCTCCGCGATGTCTGGGTCGGGGAGGGAGGGGAGTTCGAGATGCTGCTGGGTACGAAGATCCAGCCAATCGAGCTGCACATCTCAAACAAGAAGGCTCGGCCGAACGGGGGGTGGGGCGGAGAGATCCGCGTGTGGAAGGCAGAGGGGGCCACGCTCGAGTACATCGGGGTGACGGACGGCGTGAAGCTGAACAACGCCGAAGAAGCAAAGGCAGCCACCCTCGAAGCCGCCGCAGCGTGGTTGAAGAACGCGCTCGATGGGATAGAGCGGGCAAAGAAGGGAGCGTGATGCGGGAAAACGAGTGGGTCGGACACATCCTGGCAGCCGGCGTGGTCGGGTTGATGGCGGTGCTCCCGGCGAGCATCTCCTACAGCTTGCAAGACCCAGAAGCTGCGCGGAATCAAGCAGCAGCCGGCGTAGTTGCCGCGCTGGTATACATCATGGTGCACTACACAGGAAGGAGGTCTCAATGAACGACGACGATGACTGGATCCCCGACGTGGAAAATGAGTGGATCGACACGAAGGATGGAAAAGGGTCTAACTTGCAACTCGGGACGGCGAAGTATCCACTTTACCTGCATGTCATGCGGCTCAGCGGCGGGAACTGGACCGGTATAGGTGAGGTCCGGTTCTTCGACGATCATGTCGAAACCTTCTCTGTGTGCGTAGGCGACGGGAAGTGGGGCAAGACGATGGAAGAAGTCAAGGAAGCCGCGCTCGCCGAAGCGGAGCGGTGGCTGAAAGAGGGTCTGGAAGGAATCGAGCAGGTGCGCGCTACCAAGAAGGCGTAGCACGCAAGACAACAGCGCAGGGTCCGTGAGGCCCTGCGCTTCGAGGTTGAACAGGTACGGCGGTTGTACACTTCTCCAACACGCATTCATCAACACCCGCTGTACCTTTTGAACCCCGAAGCAACAAGGAGGTCAGAGAAGACATGAAACGAAACCCATACAGCCCGGCTCTGCGGCGCGCCGCATACCGAGGCTGCCCCGTCGCATACAAGATCGTGTATCAAGGGGCCGATGCGACCGTAGGCGACTTCGAAAAGTGTGCCTGTCCGGTCTGCATCAAACTGTAGCCGCTCAAGTGTTCAGGAGTCCAGATGAGCAGACAGAAACGGAGAGAGGCGATGGTGCACATGAAGAAGCGTGCACGTGTTGTCCTGAAGAAGTGGCACGGGAGAGAGGTGACCGATCCGGTGTTGATCGGCAAGATCGCTACGACCCCGTGTCCTTGTTCCTGCCACATGTGCGGGAACGCCCGCAAGTGGCAGAAGGGAAAAGGGGGGAGCTTGACGCGCCAAGAGCTGCGGGAGAATCTCAAGACGGGCGAAGAAGATGCAGATCGATGACCTTGAAGGGTCGCACTACGCTGTACAGGATCGTGGGGGGAGTGAGACAACAGCCCGTCCCATCGCAGAGAACCTGTACCTTAGTGCGCAACTCGAAGCGGCAAAGCGCGAGATCCGAGATCTCAAGATGGAAAACGAACTGTACGTCAACGGGTGGGAGAGAGCCGTATAACCAAGGAGATTCGCCTCCAGAAGTGCGAGGGCCGCTAGGGCCTACGGGGCTGCCCGTAGGCGCGCTCAAGGCCACACCATCTCGGGGGTTCCTGCCTTCCCCCATTCTCGGAGGTTCTATGCATTACAGTGTTCGGTTCTTGTTCTTCTTCGTCGCGGTTCTTCTCGGTCTCGGCTGCGCCGGGGAGTGGGAGTGCGACGACGGTATCGACGACGATGACGACGGGTATACGGACTGCGATGACGGCGACTGCAGCACGGATGCGGCGTGCGTAGAGGAAAGCGACACGGACTGGAGTTCGTGTTGCAAGCACTGTGGCTCGAGCAGCCAGCCCTGCGGAGACACCTGCATCAGCAACAGCAGCACCTGCCACACCAGCGGCGGCTGTGCCTGCTTCTAGACCAGAACACAATCAACCCGAACCAAAGAAAGGACTCTACATGTCCACGCTCAAGCTGTCCGACGACCTCATCATCAATATCCGCGTTCCGTGCGCGGACTGCAACACGACCCACGACAACCGGAAGCTGCTCTTGCAGTCGGAGGCGTGGAAGAGTCGCGTCTACACGGACTGGGTCTGGATCCCCGAGGATGCCATGGTGCTGAAGGCCGCGAAGACGGCGGTCAACGTCGGGAAACTTCTCGAAGAAGCCCTCTCGGAAGTCTTGCGCGGCCCCGGAATGCAGACGGTGCTCCATCTGCGGCTCAGCAGCGCATCGAGCGTGCGGAGCTGGAACAACACCATCAAACGGGTCCAGAAGGCCAAAAGGAAGCTGGCGGAGCAGGCGGAAGAAGTGGATACGGGGAAGTTCTTCTACCTCGACCGCCTCTGGGAAGGGGCAGGAAAGATCGATGCGTCGGGAGAACGGATCTGTTTGATCCATCCGAGCGGCATCGCGATGGTGGGCCTCCACGAGAGGGGCGCGAACGGGGAGTCGGACACGATCAACGTGTCCATGCAGTCCTGTGACCCCAAGTGGCAGGAGTTTTTCATCTCTCTCCCCGAAACGGGAGAAGGGCGCGTGGAGATCTGCGCGTAGGACAATACGCCCGAAGAGGGCGCGGCCGCCTGTATCAGCCTCTTCGTGGCGCGGCTATACACTGACATTCCGTCAGGCCAATGATACACAAGGTAAACGTGGTGAAGAAGATGCTGGTAGAAAGCTACATGCCGTGGGCACCCATGGCGCAGAAAGTGCGCATGGAGCAGGTGGTGCAGGACACGCTGAACAACCTGAGCACGCAGGTCAGCAACCTGCGGGATGGCTGCCTTGGCCCCGAGGAGTTCCAGATCAAGGTGGACACGAGCCCCGTCAGTGCAGCCACGGTCAAGGGCTCGTGGATGGCCCCCCGGAAGATCGAGTCGGAGCCGCGCTGGACGGAAGTCCGGTTCGTAGTGGAGTCGGGCAAGGTGGACATCCGTGTCCTCCGTGGCCTGTACGGGGAACGGAAGTTCCTGTACATCGTCAGCGACCTTCACATGGAGGGTCGGAACGCCACGCCCGAGCAGTTCCCATTCAGCTGGCCGTCTATCATGAACGGGTGCATGGGATCCCAGTCGGTCTCGACCGGAACGTACGGCCTGTTCGAGTACAACAAGGGGAGTTGGGAGACGTCTCATCGGTGG
>JBEIUO010000624.1:0-2538 GCA_040374335.1 Phycisphaeraceae bacterium | reverse complement strand
TGATCCACCAGCCAAGCGCGCAGATCAGCAAAGTGACTGGTGTCAACCAGACGGCATACTTGTCGGCCAGCCGTTGGAGGGGTGGTTTTTCCGCCTGGGCTTTACGTACTAGTTCGACAATGCGGGCATATTGGCTGTCGGTGCTGCGCTTAGCGGCGCGCATGTCAAAGGCGTCGCCCACGTTGACACTGCCGCTTAAGAGTTGGTCGCCGCGCTGCTTGGCGCGCGCCAGCGGCTCCCCGTTTCCGCCCCATCGCCGCTGATCCTCGTCGCGGCCGACCAGTCCGACCGCGCGCCGACCGGCCTGCCGCCGCCCGACCCCGGGCCGGCGCTCCTCGCCCCCGGCCTCGCCATCACCATCATGCTCATCTAGCTCCCCACCCGCGCGGGCCCTCGCCCGCGCCGTGGTGCCGCTGCGCCCCTTTCGCGCACCGGCTGGTCTTCCTTCGCGAAGCCCTCGGAGTTCAGGATGAGAACGCCCATGATCGTCGCGGCAATCGCTGCCGCGGGTCTCACCGGTTGTCAGTCACACCCCCGCAAGCCGCTCGATGTCGCGGCACACGTCGCGGAATACCACGCCCGCACGGCCACATCGCCGAGCGTCGCCGAGTACGCCGCGTCGCTGAACGCCGCCACACCCGGTCGCATCGCCTTCGACCCCGCCGACGGCCTGACGCTCGAAGAAGCCGAGGTCGTCGCGCTCGTCTTCAACCCCGAACTCCGCGAGGCCCGCGCCCGCGCGGGCGTGGCCGCCGCCAGCGCGGCGAACGCCGGCCTCTGGGAAGACCCCATGGTGGATGTCTCCATCGAACGCATGCTCACCAGCATGGGCCGCCCATGGACCGTCATGGGTGGGCTCGGGTTCACCCTGCCGATCACCGGCGTTCCGAAGTACGAGAAGCAGATGGCCGCGGGCGGCCTCAGCGTCGAACTCGCGCGGGCCGCCGCGATGGAGTGGGAAGTCCGAACCGCCCTCCGCAAGGCCTGGGTCGAGTGGTCCGCCTCGCGCGAGCTGGTCACCGTGCTCGAAGGCCGCCTCGCCGAGTTCGAACTCCTCCTTGAGCGCATCACGCTCATCGTGCAGGCCGGTGAGATGCAGCGCGTCGAGGCCCAGATGTTCCGCGTCGAGCGCGAGATGGTCGCCGCCGAACTTATCCGCGCCCGGGGCGACGCCTCGATCCGCGAGATGATGATCCGCCGCGAGATGGGGCTTCCCGGCGACGCTCAACTCTCCCTCATCCCCCGACTCACCGCCGAGGCGATCGAGGCAACCATCGACGACGCCCACCCGGAACTCGTGCTCGCCGAGGCGGAGTACGAGATGGCCGAGCGAGCGCTGGAACTCGAGATCGCCAAGCAGTTCCCGAGCATCGGGCTCGGCGCCGGCACCGGCCGCGAAGAGGGCAACGGCCTGCTGACATGGGGCCTCACGATGCCGCTGCCGCTGTTGAACGCCAACCGCGAGGCCATCGCGAAGGCTGTCGCCGGGAGAGAGCTCGAGCGCAGCCGCTGCGAGCAGATGCACGAAGACCTCGCCATCCGTGCCGCGACGGCCGCCGTCACGCTCCGAGCCCGGCGCGCCGAACGCGAGGCGTTCGAGAACGGCGTAGTGCCGATGGTGGACGCACAGGCCGCCGACGTCGAGCGGATCACCGCCGTCGGTCGCGTGGAACCCCTGATGCTGATGGACTCGGTTTCCCGCCGAGCCGAAGCCAAAATGCGCGTGATCGAGGCCCGCATGGAAGAGTCCCTCGCGGCCGTGGAACTCGCCGCCAGCACCTACTCTGGACAATCGAAGAAGGAGCCCACGCCATGAGCAGCCAAGGCCCGTCGTTGTCCGATCTCACCCGCGCCAGTGGCGCCACCTCCGTGCCGCGACCGCCGTCCCGCTTCGCGACGCGCGTCCTGCTCCCGCTCACGATCCTGCTCTGCGCCGGCGGCCTGCTCGCCTACTCCGCCCGCGACCTGCTCATGCCCGCGCATGAAGTCTGGGTCTCCCCCGCCGTCATGAAGCAGGTCGACAGCGCGGCAGCGCACGCGGGTCGGGCGGGCAACGTTGTTCAGGGGCCCGGCCTCATCGAGCCCGCGCCGTACCCCGTGACGGTGCCCGCGCTCGCAGAAGGCGTCGTCGCCGAGGTGCTCGTGCTCGAGGGCGACTCCGTCGAGGCCGGCCAGGTCGTGGCCAAGCTCGTCGACGCCGACGCCAAGCTCCGCGTGGATCTCGCGACCGCGGAACTCATCGCCAAACGCCACATGCTCGGCAGCGCACTGGCGAAGCAGGAGGTCGCCGCCGCGGAAGTGGAGGAGGCGAAGACGGAGCTCAACCGTATGACGGGGCTGCAAGCCGCCGGCGGCGCAACCGAGGGCGAGCTCGCGCAGATCCGCGCCGCTGTCGCGGTGAAGCAGCGCGAACTCGAGGCGATGTACGCGGAAGCCCGCGCGGTCGAGGGCGAACTCGCACCCGCCGAGGTGATGCTGCGAGAGGCCCAGTTGATGCTCGATCGGATGACCATCGTCGCGCCGTGCGCCGGCGGTGCC
>JBEIUO010000625.1:0-2528 GCA_040374335.1 Phycisphaeraceae bacterium | reverse complement strand
CTCACGGCTGTTTACGCCCTCATTGCCTGCACGCCTCTCGCCGCCGCCCAGATCGGGGAGTACGACTTCACCTTCGTTCAGCAGTCCAGTGGTATCTCCGGGTCGCTCGCGTCCGGCGTCGCGACCACCGGGACGCTCATCGGCAACTACAACGAGATCGACAACCCCACCGGCACCCGGACCAAGCCCGGTCTCTTCGGGTCCTTCGGAGCCACCGAGAACGTGGCGGTTCCGATCTCCCTCGGCGGCGGTCTCAACGGGTCGCTCGACTCCGCCACGTCGGGCCTCTTCCGCATGGACGCCAACGCGGTGACCGGCGTGATGTCGATCGACAACTTCGAAGCGAACTTCCTGGCCTCGGGCCTGCTCGATGTTCCGGTGACGGTCTCCCTCGAGTACCAGACCTTCCGCACCAGAAACCCAAGCTCCACCTTCATCGGCGGCATCCCGCTCACACTGCCCATCGGCACCGTCACGCTGGACGCGTTCAGCGTCCGTCAGAACGGCCCGTCGATCGGCACCCTCACTCCAAACGCCGTCGGCGGGTACGACTTCGTCGTGGTGCCTCTCGTCGAACTCACCCTCTCGTTCAACCTGCTCGGCAACCAGTTCGCACTCCCAACCACCACGGTGCCCTTTCCGCTCTCGGGCCAAGTGACGTTCAACGGGAATACCGCGGTGCTCGGGTCGCTCACTCCGTTCGCATTCGATCAGGCGTTCGATGTCAACCAGGTGCTGCCCCAGCAGGCCTTTGATCTGCCCACCATCCTCCCGCCCGGCGGCACCGCGAGCGTGCTCTTTGACCTCACTCTGAACTCGATCAGTGCTGTGCTTGATGCGGAGGTGCAGACCAACGCGACCGGGGTACTGATCCCCTCGCCCTCGGCCGCGCTGCTGTGCTGTCTTGGTCTCGCTTCGATGCGTCGCCGGCGTCACTGGGGCGTGAACCAGTAATCGTCGGTCTTGTTCACGACACCTCGGGGCACCCGGAGCCTCATCCGAGCGTGGAGGTCGACGAACAGCAGGTTCGCCTCAACCTTCTCTCGCTCGAACCACTCCATGCCCCGGTCGTTGTCTTCCTGGTAGTTGTAGATCGGGTGCGTCCCGATCAACCAGGTCTTGGACGTGTTCACCACGACGGGCATCCGGCCACCGCCCGGCGGTACCAGCGTCGCGTCCTGGTCCCCGTTGAGCGAGTGATCGTTCAGCGTGTAGCTGCACCCGAGCAGCTCGTACATGGAATCCGTCGAGTCCAGCCCGGGGATCGGCACGCCGGTCGACCTCGCGCCCTTGTCCACCGGGGACTTGAAGGGTGGCAGATCCGTGTTCCCGCCATCGGAATCCGCCGGCACGGGGAAGTCGATGACGTACTTGTTCAACGGCCGACGCTCCGCACCGATCTCATCAATCCCGTAGAACGGTAGCTGACCCTTCTTCCCTGCAAACAATGCCCCGATCACGGCCTCGCCCCCGCCCGGAAGCGGGCCAAGGGCCTGCGGCAGAGCGTCCCGAAAATCCGTGAGGTAGGACTGTGTGCCCACGCCGATCTGCTGAAGCCTCGCCAGGCAACTCGTCGCCCGCGCTGTGCGTCGGGCCTGCCCCAAGCTCGGCAGCAGAATGCCGATCAGCACCGCGATGACGGCGATGACCACCAGCAGTTCAATCAGCGTGAATGCGTCGGAGAACTCGCGTCGTGCGGGACTCTTCATCAGCCCAGATTGCCCAACTCGCGGTAGTGCGTTTCCTGAATCGGCACGATCGCATCGAGGATCTCGCGCAGCACCGCCGCGGGCGAACGCATCGCGTCGATCTCGGTGATGTTCATGGACTTGTAGAACTCGAGCACCGGGATCGTCTCGCGCTCATACACCTCAAACCGCCGCCGGATGACCTCGGGCTGGGCGTCGTCCACACGATTCTCTTTCATGGCCCGCTTGCGCATCCGCTCGAACAGTGCCTCCTTGTTCCGGCACACGAGATGGATGATGCACCGCACATCGCAATACCGGTAGAGCAGGCTCGCCTGGTTCACCGACCGAGGCAGGCCGTCCAGCACCAGCAGATCCGCGTGCGGCTTGAAGAGGCCCAGGTGCGTGTTCGCGTACAGGTTCTGATTCCAGATCTTCATCGTCACATCGTCGGGAACGAGCTCCCCGCGCGACGAGTACTGGAAGAACAGCCGTCCAAGCTCCGACTGGGCATCGAGATTCCGAAAGATGTCACCCGTCGAGCTGTGAAAGAACCCCGGGATCCGGGCCAGGATCTTGCCCTGTGTCCCCTTCCCGACGCCGGGCGGGCCGAACAGAAGAATTGTCTTGTAGCGGTCTGACATGGCGAGGCTCTCGGGAGGGGCTCCAGTGCGGGAAACGAGAGTTTAGCGATACCCGGCCCCACGGGCCAGACCCCCCTTCAACCCCCTCGACTCCCTTCCCCGACCCGACCCCGACCCTATCGGACGCATCGGAAGCCCAGATGACTCAGGCCCGTATCTTCTGTGACAACCGATCGCGCCGCGGGCCGGTACCGCT
>JBEIUO010000395.1:0-3694 GCA_040374335.1 Phycisphaeraceae bacterium | reverse complement strand
GGGGAGGCGGCGGAGTTTCCGAAGGGGGCGCACTTTGAGGCGCTGACGCGTGGAGATCCGCTGGCACCGACGTGCACGTCGTGTCATGGGGGGCATCAGATTTTGGCGGTGAGCGATCCGAAGTCGCCGCAGCACCGGTTGAACAGCATCTTTCTGTGCGCGGAGTGCCACGAGAAGCACTTGAAGGACACACCGGCGGGGTACAAGCCACGGGGGCACATCGCGGCGTATCTGCAGAGTGCGCACGGGAAGGCGATTGCGCAGTCGGGGCTGGTGGCGGCGCCGACGTGTTCGGACTGTCACGGGGCGCATGCGGTGCACCCGGTGGCGGATGCGGAATCGCCGGTGAATCGGGCGAACGTGTACAAGACGTGCGGGTCGTGTCACGTTGGGATTTTGAACATCTACACGAAGAGCGTGCATGGGAAGTTGGCGGAGGAGGGGAAGGCTGAGGCGCCGGTGTGTACGGACTGTCACACTGCGCACGAGATCATCCAGCCGGACAAGGTGGCGTTTAAGCTGGCGAGCGGGGATCGGTGCGGGAAGTGCCACGCGGAGCGGATCGAGAACTACCACGAGACGTTCCACGGGAAGGCGTTGGCGTTGGGGCTTGCGAAGGTGGCGGCGTGCTACGACTGCCATGGGCACCACGACATCGTGCCGATCTCGGATCCGGCGAGTCGGCTGTACGGGGAGAAGAAGCTGGAGACGTGCAGGCAGTGCCACCCGACTGCCGGGGCGAAGTTCACGGGGTATCTGGCGCACGCGGACCACACGAACCGGGAGTTGTACCCGGTGCTGTACTGGACGTTTGTGGTGATGACGTCGATCGTGGTGGGGACGTTCCTGTTCTTTGGGGCGCACACGATCCTGTGGTTGGCGCGGTCGGTGGTGCTTTACGTCCGGGATCGGAAGGCATTTCGGGAGATCAAGGCGAAGTGCGCGAGCGACACTGAGAACTACGTGCGGTTCAAGCCGTTTGATCGGTTCCTGCATGTACTGGTGATGACGAGCTTCCTGCTGCTGGTGGCGACGGGCATGCCGCTGAAGTTCTATTACACGGGTTGGGCGAAAGAAGTGGTGCGGTGGATCGGCGGGCTGGAGGCGGCGGCGCAGTTGCACAGGCTGGGGGCGATCGTCACATTTGCGTACTTCGCGTTGCACATCGGGAGTCTGGTGGCGCGTGGGTACCGGGATCGCGAGCAGTTCACGGATCCGGCGAAGGGGAAGGTGACTGCGAAGCGGGTGCTGGGCGTGGTGTTCGGGCCGGACCTGCCGTATCCGCATCTGCAGGATCTGAAGGACTGGTGGGCGCACCAGAAGTGGTTCTTCGGGAAGGGGCCGCGGCCGCAGTTTGACAAGTGGACGTACTGGGAGAAGTTCGACTATCTGGCTGTGTTCTGGGGGTTGGCGGTGATCGGTTTGAGCGGGCTGGTGATGTGGTTCCCGGAGGCGGTGACGACGGTGTTGCCCGGGTGGGTGATCAACGTGGCGTTGATTGTGCACAGCGACGAGGCTTTGTTGGCGGCGGGGTTCATCTTCGCGTTCCACTTCTTCAACGTGCACTTCAGGCCGGAGAAGTTCCCGATCGACTCGGTGATCTTCTCGGGGCGGATTTCGAAGACGGAGATGATTCACGAGCGGAAGCGGTGGTATGACCGGCTTATGGCGAGCGGGCGGATGGACAGCATCCGGGTGAGTGACGAGTGGACGCAGTGGCGGCGGGTGATTCACCCGCTGGGGTTCATCGCGTTCGGGCTTGGGCTGATTCTGCTGGCGTTGATCGTGTACGCGATGTCGTCGCGGGTTGTGGGGGCGCATTGATGGAGCGTGCATGGACGATGCGGGTAACGTGCGGGAAGGGCGTGATGCCATGATGGCCGAGATGTGCGTGCGGCTGGTGTCGGGTGTGATGCGGGTGGGGGCTGCGCTTGTCGTGTGTGTGGTTGGGGCGGTCGCGGGCGCGCAGGAGGATGCGGGTGCGAAGTCGGATCGGCGGTGCATGCAGTGCCATGGCCAGGAGCACATTGCGACGCTGTCGCCTGTGGATCGGCGGTCGATGGTGGGGACGCTGCTGGATGCGGAGGGCGCGGGGGGTGTGGCGGCGGGAGCGGTGCCGCTCAAGGGTGACGAGGCTGCGGTGAGGCCGGGGTTGCTGGTGAGGCCGGATGCGCTGGTGGGGAGCACGCACGCGGGGCTGCACTGCGTGGAATGTCATACGGATGCGGCGGCGTTGCCGCACGCGGCGGTGCTGAACCGGGCGACGTGCGCGGCGTCGTGTCACGCCGAGCAGGCGGAGGCGTTTGGGGAAGGCGCACACTTTGAGGCGTTGAAGCGGAACGACCCGTTGGCGCCGACCTGCGCGTCGTGCCATGGTGGGCACGATGTGCTGAAGGTGACGGACCGGCGGGCGGCGTCGAGCAAGTTGAAGTCACTGCACCTGTGCGGGGACTGCCACGCGAAGCACCTGCCGGTGGAGGGTTCGACGGATCCGTCGTCGCGGGTGAGCGACTACCTGGGGTCGACGCACGCGAGGGCGGTTGAGAAGGCCGGGCTGCCGATGGCGGCGTCGTGCGCGGACTGCCATGGGGCGCACGGGGTGAAGCCGTCGAAGGATCCGAGTTCGCCTGTGAATCGGGCGAATGTGCCCGAGACGTGCGGTAAGTGCCATGTGGGAGTGGTGGAGGAGTACGACGCGAGCGTGCATGGGCGGAAGCACGCGGCGGCGAACGAGAAGGCGGCGGTGTGCACGGACTGCCACACGGCGCACCAGATCACGCACGCGGGGGCGCCGGGGTTCATGGCGGACGTGATCAACGAGTGCGGGCGGTGCCACGACAGCGAGGACGCGACGGGCGAGCGGGTGGGGACGTACTACCAGTCGTACGCGGCGAGCTACCACGGGCAGGTGACGAGGCTGGGGGGCAAGCGTGCGGCGCGGTGTGCTGACTGCCATGGTGCGCACAACATTCACCCGCTGGATGATCCGCGGTCGCAGGTGGCGAGCGAGAACCTGGTGGCGACGTGCGCGAAGTGTCACCCGGGGGCGAATGCCAACTTCGTGAAGTTTGATCCGCATGCGAACCACAGGGACGCGAAGAACTACCCCGTGTTGCACGGGGTGTGGTTGTACTTCATGATCATGATGAGCGCGGTGTTCACCTTTTTCGGGTTGCACACGGTGCTGTGGTTCATTCGGGCGAAGCGGGAGCGGGCGCGGATGGGGGCGCACGCGCATGCCGCGGGGCACGGGGGAACGGCGATTCGGAGGTTTACGACGCTTGACCGCGTGAATCACGCCTTTGTGGCGTTGACGTTCTTTGGGCTGACGGCGACGGGGATTCCGCTGGTGTTCGCGGATGCGGCGTGGGCGGGGGTTGTGGCGAAGATGCTGGGGGGGATCGAGGCGGCGGGGATCTGGCACCGTTTCTTTGCGATTCTGCTGATTCTGAACTTCGGGCTGCACTTCGCGGGGCTCGGGGTGCGGTTTATGAAGCGCAAGACGGGGCGATTGAGTGGCTCTTTGGTCCGAACTCGCTGATGCCCAGGTGGAAGGACGTGAAGGACGTCTTGGGGATGATCCGCTGGTTCTTTGGGCGGGGGAGGCCGCCGCGGCTGGATCGGTGGACGTACTGGGAGAAGTTTGACTACTGGGCGGAGGTTGGTGGCTCGATGATCATCGGGGGGTCGGGGC
>JBEIUO010000542.1:0-2892 GCA_040374335.1 Phycisphaeraceae bacterium | reverse complement strand
CTGCGGGTTCGCTACCTGCACAGCGACATCGAAACGCTGGACCGGTTGCAGATCCTGACCGATCTGCGTCTGGGCAACTTCGACGTGCTGGTGGGCGTGAACCTGCTGCGCGAAGGACTGGATCTTCCGGAAGTGTCGCTCGTGTGCATTCTGGACGCGGACAAGGAGGGGTTTCTGCGTTCGCCGACGAGCCTGATCCAGCAGATGGGGCGTGCGGCACGCAACGTCAACTCGCGCGTCATCATGTACGCGGACAAGATGACGCCGGCGATGAGCTCGGCGATCGGCGAGACCGAGCGTCGCCGCGTGAAGCAGATCGCGTACAACACAGCCAACGGGATCACCCCCACCACCATCAAGAAGGCGATCCGTACGGGGATCGACGCGGAGCTGAAGGCCCGCAAGCGTGCGCGGGAGACGGTCGATTCGTCGGAGATCGACGTCGAGATCGACCAGCTGATCGCGGTCACGCGCGAGGAGATGCTCTCCGCCGCGGAGAAGCTGGACTTCGAGCAGGCGGCGGCGTTGCGGGATCACCTGCAGAAACTGCAGCAGAAGCGAACGGACCTCGCGAAACTAGGCGAGTCGACGAAGATCAGGCCGTCGTCGGTGGCTCCGGGGACGAAGGCGACGCGCGCGAAGGGCAAGCCGGGAGCTCCGGGGACACGGCCCGGTAAGCGTGGGAAGTCGGGGCGTTAGCGGACGGCCGCGGCGGTTTCGTCGGTTTGCGTGGTGGTGTTTTGCCCGAAGATAAATCGCGGGTCTTGTGTTCTCAGCGGGGCATGGCACAGTCTCCCGGCGTCGGCGACCGTGCCGCGCGAGGAGAGATGGACCATGCAGACCTGGACGCGGGGATTGGCTGTCGTTGTCGGCGGGATTGCGCCGATCGCGTTCGGGCAGACGGTTGACGTTGCGGCTCCGCTTCAGGGGCCGGGCAAGGTCTTGCGGGTCACGACTCCCGGGGGTACCGCGAACCTCTTCGCGGGTCAGCTCACGCACACACTGAGCAACGCGGCTGGGGGGCGAGTCGTGGCTGAACGGCCCGCGGGTTTCGTTCACGCTGCTGCCGACAGCGGCTATGGGCCCGGGCGTGCTCGAGTACGGCGTGTCGAGCATCTCGGCGTTGTCCTTTGCCGATCCGCACGCGGGCGCGAAAGCCGATGCGATCCAGCAGTACTTCAACAACGCGCAGCACCTGGCCACGGATCCCGCGTCGAGCCCTGATTTCGCGGCGTGCATCCAGCTCTTGATCTGGGAGACGATGTACGACTACGACCCGGGCGTCGGGTCTTCGAGCTTAAGCCTCACGAGCGGCTCGTTTACCGCCGCGAAGAGCACCGGCCTGCCCCTTTCGTCGGCGTTCCTGGGGATCTTCAACTCCTTCGTGGGCGGGTTGAACACGCTGCCCGACGCGGGGTTTCGGGTCACCGCGCTCGACCATGCCGCGGCGGCGGATTACCTCGCGGTGCGTCAGATTCCCGCGCCGGGGCTGGCCGGGGCCGTGGTGCTTGCGGGATTGGCGGCGGGCCGCAGGCGGCGCTGAGGCGACCTAATCTCTGGGCCGTGAATCGAGCCACCGTCAACGACATCACGCAGCTGACACCCTCGATGCTCCCGCCCCGGGGCAGCGATGGGCGTACGCGCGTGCTCTTTCTGACCTCTACGGCGCTGGGCTTCGCGACGTACGAGAAGGAGTTGCGGCGGTTCACGGCGGTGCGTGATGACATCGACGCGGTGCATATCGAGCTGCGCCCCAACCGGCTGATGAAACTCGCGGGGCTTCGGGGGCCAGGGCTGGGCAAGTGGGACTTTCAGTCGCACCGGTACATGCGGATGTGGAGCACGCGGATCGCGTCGTGGTTTCGCTCGCGGATCGACCCCGAGTGCTTCGACGTCGTTCACGTCACCACGGAGAACAACGCCCTTGCATTGCCGGCGATCAAGGACCGGACGGGATTGCCCTTCAGCGTCTACGTCGATACCACGACCGCGCTCTTCTGCCGCGACTTCGGTCACAGCGCGGCGACGGGTGCGCCGAATCGCGCGGCGGAGCGGCGGATCTTCGCGGCGGCTGACCTCGTCGCGTGCATGAACAACTGGGCGCGGCAGAGTGTGCACGCGGATTACGGGGTTCCGGAGTCGCGCACGATGCTCGCGCGGTCGGCGATTGATCTACCGAAGATCGGCGCACCGGCGGCGGTTCGCGCAGGGCTCGTGCGGCTGGTGTACGTCGGGAACGACTGGGTTCGTAAGGGTGGCCCGAGGTTGGTCGCGTGGCACCAGAAGCACTTCGCGGACCGGGCCGAGTTGCACCTTGTCGGGAAGGGCATCCCCGGCGTGGAAGGGTTGAAGAACGTGATCTCGCACGGAGCGGTGGCCCGCGAGAAGCTGCTGGGCGAACTGCTGCCGACGATGGATCTGTTTGTGCTGCCGACGCGTGAGGACATGACGCCTTGGGCGATCGTCGAGGCGCAGGCGCTGCGGCTGCCGGTGATCTCGAGCCGCGTGGGGGCAATCGGGGAGCTCGTGGTTCACGGGAAGACCGGGCTGCTGGCGGCCCGGGACGACGACGCGGCGTTCGTGGCGAACATCGGAACACTCATCGACAACCGTCAGATGAGGGCCGAGATGGTGCTGGCGGCACGCGAGCACGCGGTCACGGAGTTCGAACCGTCACGGTGGTACAACGGGTTGCTGGACAGGTTGAAGGTGGTTGCCGCGGGTTCGCGGCGGTAGCGCCGGTGGCTAGGATTGGGCATGAGCAAACCGCTCCCGGATCAAGAGGGCTTTTCGGCACCGACGTTCAAGCGGCGGCTGGGGTATTACCTCGTCGGGCTGGCGATCGGCCTGGTGATGCTGGGGTTGCTCCAGAAGATGAAGAGCGATGCGGCG
>JBEIUO010000748.1:0-1960 GCA_040374335.1 Phycisphaeraceae bacterium | reverse complement strand
TCGATGCCGCCGCCGAGCAGCGGCGGCATCGTGCTCGCGCAGGTACTGGGGATCATCGAGGCCCGTGAGGCGGATTTCACGCGGATCGTCAAGACCCACGGGCACAACAGCCCCGAGTACGTCCACTTCGTTGCGGAAGCGAGCAAGCACGCCTTCGCAGACCGTGCCCGCTGGATGGGCGATCCCAACTTCGTGGATGTCCCGGTGCGCAGCCTGCTCAGCCGCTCGTACATCGCGGACCGGGCCGCGGCGATCGATATGACGAAGGTCCTGGCCCCCGAGGAGTACGGCACCGCGGACCAGCCGACGGACGACCACGGGACCAGCCACCTCTGCGTCGTCGATGCCTGGGGCAACGCCGTGGGGTGCAGCGAGACGATCAACCTCGTCTTCGGTTCCCTCGTGAGCGTGGAGGGATACGGCTTCATTCTGAACGACACCGTCGACGACTTCCTGACGCGCGAGGGGCAGCCCAACGCGTTCGGGCTCAGCCACGCAACAGCCAACCGACCCGAGCCCGGCAAGCGGCCGCTCTCGAGCATGACGCCGACGATCGTGGTGAGCGATCCCCCGGATCTATCGGTGCCGGCGATCGCCCGGAACCCGCGCAAGCCCGGCGAACTCTCTCCGCGAGCCAGACCGACCTTCATCGGCGGCGGGTCCGGTGGACCCCGGATCATCAGCGGGACCATCCAGGCGACGCTCAACTCGCTCGTCTTCGGCATGAGTTCGACCGAGGCGCTGGCCAAACCTCGGTTCCACCACCAGTGGAAGCCCAACGTCCTGCAACTCGAGAAGGAACTCCGTGGCACCGCGCTCGAGGCCGCGATGAAGAGCCGATTCGGCCACGAAACCGGCCCGCGGGACCCCGTCGCGGCGGTTCAGATCATCCGAGCCGTCGAGGGCGGGTGGTCCCCAGCCTCCGACCCCAGAAAGGGCGGTGCACCCGCGGGTTATTGAGCGAAACCGGCTCTCGGACCATGATTCCGGGGCCCGGGGCGGACGGTGGGGTATATTGGGAGAAGGAAACAGCTCCGGCAAGGACGCCGCGGGAGATCCGTGATGCGTCTGTGCGCCGTGTTGTTGCTCGGGTTGGGCCTGGGATTGATCGTGACCGGGTGTTCGTCGCCGATCCAGCGTCGGCCCGTGGGGCCCATGGTCTCGACGCAATCGGGCGCGGCGGCGGTGTTCGCACCCCTGGTGCTCGAGGACCAGCCCCCGGCGATGCTCGCACGCAAGGACTCGTCCCTCAGTGGCGGCGGCGGTTGGGGGGCACCGGAGTACATGCTCGAGGGTGAACGACTGGATCTGCGCACCTCTCGGCGCGCACGCATGAGCACGGACTCCGCGACGTACATCTACTACCCGCGCGAGCCGCGCCGCGAGTGGTGATCCTCAAAAAACGGAAACGCCCGGGCGGGCACGAACCCAACCCGGGCGTGGAACTCAGGACTCAGAATCCATGGGGCACCGGCCCGGGAGCGTGACGGCGTTGAGAGGCACGATTCAACGCCGCACGCTCCGGCTAGTCACTCAGTCGTGGATCGCGGAGGTCGAGGGAAGCTCGGCCGTCCGGAGGTTGATGGTCGTATCGATGCGGAAGTTGGACTGCGTACGGTGGCGTTCGGCGAAGAAGAACTTCAGGTCGTACACCAGGCCGTCCTGCAGCCAGTTCAGACGGTCCAGCTCGATCGACTGGCTCACGGCGCTGTGGATGCCGCCGATGTCGATGACCTTCTTGCCGTCGATGAACACCCACACGTCGTCGTCACCCGTGAAGGTGAAGACCTGGCCGGTCCCCCGCTTGTAGACGAACTCCGTCGACAGCTCGAAGCTGAAGTGGAAGTTCTTGTTTTCGCCGCGAGAGTTGCCAAAGAGCTCGTTGTTCACCGGGAAGAACCCGCCCAGCGACGAGAACCGCGCGTCCGTCCGGTCGTTGAACGTGTACGTGTTCGTGCCC